>JBKJMF010000575.1:0-6788 GCA_046596525.1 Devosia sp.
GCCTCACCATCACCGATGGCCAGGTGAAGCTGCTGAACATCCCGTTCACGCAGCTGCTGCCGCTGTACTAGCAGGCCGGTTCCAGCCTACGCGTCCTCGCCGCCGCCGTGCTCGCGCACCGCAACTTCCGGCACATCGGCCGGCTGCACCCCCGCATCGGGCGTGCCATGCGGGCGGCCGAAGTCCGGCGCCGCAGTCTCCTGCCCCGCCGTGATGATCGAACGGCGGATGGCGCGTGTACGGGTGAACAGCTGCTGCATCCCCTCGCCATCGCCGACCCGCACCATGCGCTGCAGGCTGGACAGGTCCTCGAGGAACCGCCCGAGCATCTCCAGCACCGCTTCGCGGTTGGTGAGGAACACGTCGCGCCACATGACGGGATCGCTGGCGGCGATGCGGGTGAAATCCCTAAATCCCGAAGCGGAGAACTTGATCACCTCTGACTGCGTTGCCGCTTCCAGATCGGCGACCGTGCCAACGATGTTGTAGGCGATGAGGTGGGGCACGTGGCTGGTGATCGCCAGCACCAGGTCGTGGTGGCCAGCATCCATCACCTCGACATTGGAGCCCAGCGCCCCCCAGAACGAGATCAGCCGATCGACCGCTACCGGATCGACCTCCGGCTTCGGCGTCAGCACGCACCAGCGGCCGACGAACAGATCCGGGAAACCGGCGGCCGGGCCCGAATGCTCGGTACCGGCAATCGGGTGGCCCGGGATGAAATGCACGCCGGCCGGCAGCATCGGCTCCAGCGCCTTCATCACCTGGCCCTTCACCGAGCCGACATCCGACAGGATGGCGCCCGGCGCGAGATGGCTGCTGATCTGCGCCATTACGTCGGAGTACACACCGACCGGGGTGCAGAGGATGACGAGATCGGCGCCCTCGACCGCTTCAGCGGCATCGAGCGTGTAGATATCGCCCAGCCCCAGAGAGCGCGCTTCTTCCAGCGTCTCGGACTTGCGCGTGGTGATGGCGATGGTCTTCGCCAACCCCTTGAGCTTCACTGCCCGCGCGATGGACGAGCCGATCAGGCCAATGCCGATAAGGGTGAGTTTTTCAAACATCCTTGCTTGCCCCCGGCGCCCCGAACGCCCTCAAAACCTCGATCACGGCCCGCATGTGCTCCTCGAGCCCGATCGAAATCCTGAGGCCCTCGGGTATGCCATAGCCGTGCATCTCGCGCACCAGCAGCCCCTTGTCGCGCAGTGCGGTGAACGCCGCCCGCGACGTCGCCACATCCTCGAACAGCGCCAGGATGAAGTTGCCCTGACTGGGCGGCACCCGGATGGCGTTCGACGTCAGGCTCTTGGTCAGCCACTGCCGCCACTTGTCGTTATGCGCCCGGAGCCGCGCCGTGAACTCGACATCGCGCGTCGCAGCGGCGGCGGCCGCCTGCCCCGACAGCGACACGTTGAACGGTCCTCGGATACGGTTGACCGCGTCGACGATGTGGTCGGGGCCATACATCCAGCCCACCCGCTCGCCGGCAATGCCCATCTTCGAGAAGGTGCGCACCATCACCACGTTATCGGCGCTATCCACCAGCTCGATCCCGACCGAATAGTCCTCCGCCGTCACGTACTCGGCATAGGCGTTGTCGACCACCAGCAGGATATCGGGCCTGAGCCCCGCATGCAGCCGCTTCACCTCGTCGGTGCTCAGGTATGTGCCGGTCGGGTTGTTCGGGTTGGCGAGGAACAGCATCCGCGTCTGCGGCGTCACCGCGGCGATCAGCGCATCGACATCGGCGCGATAATCGACTTCCGGCACCATGATGATCTCGGCCGACGCACCGCGCGTGATGATCGGGTACACGTTGAAGCCATAGGCGCTCATCACCGCATCGTCGCCGACGCCGAGATAGACCTGCGCCAAGAGGTGCAGCAAGTCGTCCGAGCCGAAACCGCAGACGATGCGATCGGGCGAAATGCCATGCACCTCGCCTAGCGCCGTCCTGAGTTCACGCGACGTGCCCTCCGGATAGAGCTCGAGCTTTCCTGCGATCTGCTTGTAAGCCTCGATCGCCTTCGGGCTGGCGCCGAGCGGCGACTCGTTAGCCGAAAGCTTCACCAGCTTGACTCCGGCCGGCGTGTCCGAGCGGCCCGGAACATAGGGCGCGATCGAAAGGATGCCGGGCTGCGGAACGGGGCGATTGGGCGTGTCGGTCATGTCTCGGGGGCCGGGTCGAAAATCGGCCGGACCATAGGGGATGGCGCTCGGCCATGCAAAGGAATCCCGGCGCGTACGGCCCGCGCTTCTGCTAGGATGGCCACTGCGTGACCTGTCGCAAACGGAGGAGGATCCGATGACGGCAATGAACGTCGTGCATATGCGGGTAAAACCCGGCCGCGAGGAGGAGTTCCTCGCCATCAACCGGGACTTCGAAAACTTGAAGATGACGGGCCTGCGCAACTTCTGGATCGTCAAGACCGGCGAGCGCGACTACATCGTCGTCGGGGAATGGACCGAGATGTCCGATCTGGTACGGGCCCGCCCCGAGATGATCGCCAGTCTCGACCGCCAGCGCTCGTTGCTCGAAGACCTTGGCGGCGGCAGAGGCGTCACCGAGCCCTGGTCGGGCGAAGTGTCGCTGCACCTGCGACCCGAGATGAACGTCGAGAGCGCGCTCTAGCGGCGCTCCTTCGGCATCTCCATCGCCGCCTGTGGTGACATCGCCGGCACCCGGATCAGCCGCTCGGCCTTCCTCCGCCGCGGCACGGCCGGGAACAGTTCCTTGCGTGCCAGCACGCAATGGACCCCGGCGAAGGTCGGCCCGAACATCCGTCCGGCCCGCTCGAAAAAGCGTGTCGATTTCAGCACCAGTGAATGCTGCGACGGCGGCACATAGAGCGCATCGCGCCACTGCTCAGGCACGAAACTGTGGTCACGCAGCAGCCGCTCCAGCTGGCCCCGCGAGAACGGGTGCCCGTCGCCAAATGGCGTCGTGTCGATCGACGACCAGGTGCCGCGACGCTTCGGCACCACCACGATCAGCCGCGCATTGGGCGCCGAAACCCGCCACAGCTCCCGCATCAACTCTTCGGTGTCGCTCACATGCTCGAAGGCGTGCACCGCGACGATAAGGTCCACGGCCGCATCGGTAAGCGGCAGCTCCAGCGGATCGCACAGCACGGTGTGCGACGGCCCCTCGCGCGGCCACGCCGAGGCGCCCTGCCGTGCCGGCATCACCGCGATCACCCGCTCGGCCTTTTCCAGCGTGAACCGCATGTAGGGCGTCGCGAAGCCGAGGCCCAATACCCGCAGCCCGCGCACATTGCCGCTAAAGCGAACGATCTCCTCGCGCAGCAAGGCGCGGGCAATCTTCCCCAAAGGCGACTTGTAGAAGCCGATCAGCCGCTCGACATGTGAGGTCATGGCGTTGTCCGAAAACCTTCTCTAGTTTCTGTCATGCTTCGCTGCCGCTTGCCATCCTCGCGGGCGCTGGCGTTACCCGGAGACTCCCCGACGTGCCCCTCTTGATCGACACCTTCCTCTGCCGCACCGACAATTTCGGCTACCTCGTCCACGACGTCGCCACCGGCCGCACCGCCGCCATCGACGCCCCCGACGCCAAGGCCATCAAGGAAGCGCTGCAGCGCCGCGGCTGGAAGCTGACCGATCTGTTCATCACCCACCACCACACCGATCACGTCGAGGGCATTCCCGTCCTCAAGCGTGAATATGGGGTGCGCGTCGTCGGCCCCAAGGCCGAGGCGTCGAAGATCCTCGGGCTCGAGGTGCTGGTGTCGGCCAGCGATACCGTGTCGCTCGGCGACACCGACTTCATCGTCATCGAAACCCCGGGCCACACGCTCGGTCATATCGTCTATTACGACCCCACCGGCCGGCACCTGTTCTCGGCCGATGCGCTGTTCTCGCTCGGCGTTGGCCGCATGTTCGAGGGCAAGCCCGGTCCAATGTGGAACGGCCTCGAAGAGTTGCGCGCCCTGCCCGACGACACGCTGGTCTATCCGGGCCACGAATACACCGCCTCGAACGCCGCCTTCGCCATGAGCGTCGACCCGAAGAACCCCGCGCTCAACATCCGTGCCGCCGAAGTGAAGCGCATGGTCGAGGCCGGCAAGTTCACCATCCCGGTGACGCTCGGCATGGAAAAGGCCAGCAACCCCTTCCTCCGCGCTGATCAGCCCGTGCTCGCCAAGGCCATGGGCCTAGCCGCCGGTGCGGAACCCGCCAAGGTGTTCGCCGCGCTGCGCAAGGCTAAGGATGAGTTCAAGTAGCGTGCCCGACCGCCTCGTCTTCAAGCCGGTCACCAAAGCAAATGTGAACGATTTCGAGGCGCTGTTCGGCGGTCGAGGCGGGCCCAAGACCTGCTGGTGCATGGTCTGGCGCGCCACGCCAGACGAGGCTCGCGACAGCAAGGGGCCGGCCCGCAAGCAGCAGATGCTCGGTCGGATCAAGGACCGCGTACCCATTGGCCTCGTCGGCTACGACGCCGGCGAGCCAGTCGCCTGGGTTTCGATCGCACCGCGCGACACCTATCGCCGCCTCGGTGGCCCCGAAGCCGCGAGAACCGAGGTCGTCTGGTCGCTAGCCTGCATGTACCTGCGCCGACAGATCCGCGGCGAAGGCCTCGGCCGCGAACTGATCGCCGCGGCCATCGCCCACGCGCGGAAGCACAACGCGGATACTCTCGAGGCCTACCCCGTCGCGCCCTCATCCCCGAGCTACCGCTTTATGGGTTTCGTGCCCGCCTTCGAGGGCTTTGGCTTCGTCGAGGTGGGGAAAGCCGGTACCCGTCGGCACGTCATGCGGTTAACCCTTTCTTCTTGAAGAGCGGGAAATCCCTAACGAAACATTGCAACCTACCCAGGCCATTGCGACGTTACTCGCATAGGTCCGGGTGAAGCTGTTGCAAAGAACAGGCTCCGGATCGGCACAACTAGGCCGAGGCGATGGACGAAAACGGGACGGAAAAGAAAGTGTTCAGACTACCGGTAGCGCTCGACGCGCCGCGCGCGCGGCTGACGCTGGTCCACACCCCCGCCCACGCCGACTTTCTCAGCCAGCTGATTGCCGAACGCCAGCATCTCGCGCCGCAGCGCGAACGCCGCCGCGCCCCGGTCGGGCAGGCGGTCGATGCCTATGCCAACGGCAGCAAGATCGCCGTCCGGCGCATGCCGGCGGGCTACCGGACGACAATCGTCACCTGAGACCTGCCATCGACGCGTAGCGCGAAACGAGTGCTACGCTCTCAGTTCATCGAGACGTCGCGGCCGGCGCCGGTGATCGACACCGTGAACCCCGCGACCACGTCGACGATTGCCATCATCATCAGGATGAAGAACACCGAACTGGCGGCAGCCCCGACGAGCAGGAACTCGACGAGGAAGATCACGAACACCACCACCGAGAGCATGTGCTCGACCACCGAGTTGCGCCCGGTATTGGTGGACTTCAGCACCTCGAAGAACAGGCACACCAACCCGACCACGAGGATGAGGTCGCCGGCGGTCAGCGACCACTGCACCCCCGATACCATCGGAATGGTCAGCAGCTGCTGGCTCCAGCCGGCGGGATTGCCACCCATGAACAGGAAGGCAAAGAAGTTATAGGCGATCAGCGGGATCAGCAGCAGCGGCGGAATGAAGGCGCCGTTGCGTGCGGCACGGCCACCCTGCGGGATAAATACAGTGTTATCTGACATGGCGCGCTCCACGAAGGTTTGTGTGGGGGACAATGCCAAAGCCGGGCCGCCCCCGCCAGCCCCGCCGTGCGCTTTCGCACCGATGCCAGTAAGATCAGACCTTTAGCGGCCCGACCATCTGCTCGGGCTTCACCTCGGCGTCGAATTCCTCGCCGGTAAGCAGCCCAAGCTCGATCGCGCTCTCGCGCAGCGTCGAGCCTTTCTTGTGGGCGTTCTTGGCGATCTTGGCAGCGTTGTCGTAGCCGATCTTGCGGTTCAGCGCCGTCACCAGCATCAGCGACTGGTCGACCAGCAGCTTGATCCGGTCGCGATCGGGCTCGATACCAACCGCGCAGTGATCGTTGAAGCTCTTGGCCGCATCCGCCAGCAGCCGCACCGACTGCAGGAAGTTGTAGGCGATCACCGGCTTGAACACGTTGAGTTCGAAATTGCCCTGGCTCGCTGCGATGCCGATCGCCGTATCATTGCCCATCACCTGCACCGCAACCATGGTGGTCGCCTCGGCCTGGGTCGGGTTGACCTTGCCCGGCATGATCGACGAACCCGGCTCGTTCTCGGGAATGGTGATCTCGCCCAGTCCCGAACGCGGGCCGGAGGCTAGCCAGCGCACGTCGTTGGCGATCTTCATCAGCGCCACCGCAAGCTGCTTCAGCGCCCCGGACGACCCGACAAACGCATCGTGCCCGGCCATCACCGCGAACTTGTTCGGTGCCGTGACAAACGGCTGCCCGGTCAACGCCGCGATCTCGGCCGCAACCGTCTCGCCGTATTTCGGGTGTGCATTGAGCCCTGTGCCCACCGCCGTGCCGCCCAACGCCAGCTCATAGAGCTGCGGCAGCGTCGCGCGGATCGCCTTCAGCGCCAGGTCGAGCTGCGCCACCCAGCCAGAAATCTCCTGGCCGAGCGTCAGCGGCGTCGCGTCCTGCAAATGCGTACGGCCGATCTTGACCACCTGCATGAACTCGCTGGCCTTGCCGTCGAGGGTGTTCCTGAGCA
Source organism: Devosia sp. (assembly GCA_046596525.1). Classification (GTDB taxonomy): domain Bacteria; phylum Pseudomonadota; class Alphaproteobacteria; order Rhizobiales; family Devosiaceae; genus Devosia_A. The sequence continues at coordinate 6,668 of JBKJMF010000575.1, forward strand.
GCATCACTCGGTCGACCAGGTAATTCTCGATCGCCTCGACCGCCGCGATATGCATCGCCGTTGGATAGGTGTCGTTCGACGACTGGCTCATGTTGACGTGGTCGTTCGGATGGACCGGGCG
>JBKJMF010000048.1:0-2892 GCA_046596525.1 Devosia sp.
CGCGGCGTACCGAAGGCGAGGGTGACCTCGCGAGTGCCGCCGGTGAGGATTTCCTTGATGTTCTGTTTCACCGACTTGGACTTGATCCAGGCGATGAAAGAGCGATCGGTGCGGCCGACCGGCAGGCCCTGCAGCTTGGTATAGGCGATGGTCAGCGGCTGGATCATCACCTCGCCGGCGCCGGCTTCCTCCATGGCGTGCTGGGCGGCGCCGATCAGGGCCGAACGGAACGGCAGCACGTGAGTGCCGATATCGGACTGCCCCTCGGCAAACAGCAGCACCGCTCCGCCCGAGGCCATGCGCTTGCCCATCTCCTCGCTCACCCGCTTGGCGTCGCTGCGCTTCTTGCGGTCGACGTAAAGTGTGCGCTGCAGCGACCCCATGAAGCCGACGAAGAACCACTTCTGTATCTCGGACTTGGCGACGAAGGTGACGTCGGCCTTGGAGCCGACGGCGATGATGTCGGTCCACGAGATATGGTTGGAGACGATCAGCGTGGCGCGGTCGGTGGAGGGCGTGCCGATCACCTTGACCTTCATGCCGAGGAAGGTGGCGCCGAACCAGTGAAACCAGCGCGGGATCTGGTTGTTGAACCAGGGGCTGCGCGAGATGAGGAACTGGATGGGCACGCACACGATGAGGAACGGCACGTAGCAGAAGATGAAGAACAGGCTGCGGAGGATCATTTGGTGATCATTTCTTGGGCTCGTCCGGCTTCAGCGGCACGGCATAGAGTTCCAGCCGATGGTCGACCAGACGGTAACCGAGGCGCTTGGCGATGACTTCCTGGATGGCTTCGATCTCTTCGTTGCGGAACTCGATCACCGTGCCCGAGCGGATATCGATCAGGTGATCGTGGTGCTCGTCGGGGATCAGCTCGAAACGGGCCCGGCCATCCTTGAAATCGTGCTTGGTGACGAGCCCGGATTCCTCGAACAGGTTCAGCGTGCGGTAGACGGTGGAAAGCGAAATGCGGGCATCGATGGCGCTGGCGCGACGATAGAGTTCTTCGACGTCGGGGTGGTCGACGGCCTGCTCGATCACCTGGGCGATGACGCGACGCTGGTCGGTCATGCGCATGCCCTTTTGGGCGCACTGCTCTTCGAGAGTTAGAATGCCGGGTTTGCTCATCGGGCGTCCCCCGTTAACACTGGAACCGGGTTAGCCAAGATCGCGCGCCATGACAATAGCCGTGGCGGGTGTGCCGTCGGCGCGAGGGTAGTAGCCCTTGCGCTCGCCGATGCTCTTGAAGCCGAACTTGCCGTAAAGCTTGAGCGCGGCGGTGTTGTCGGCGGCGACCTCGAGCACGAGGCGCTTGGCCGGGCTCATCAGCAGGTCATCGACCATGGCGCGCATCAGCGCCCCGCCGACCCCCTTCTTCCGCCACTTGTTGTCGACGGCGATGGTGATCAGTTCGACGTCGTCACCCAGGTGCCGCAGCATCGAGAAACCGGCGATCTTCCGCTTGGCGTCGCAGGCGACGTAGACCGGCGTGCCCTCGCCGGTGATGTAGGCAGCGAACTCCTCGCGCGGCCAGCCACGATAGAAACCGGCACCATGGAGTTTGGCCGCCGCATCGGCGTCCTTGGCCTGGGCGGGCTCGATGTGAAGCCCGGCGGGGGCGAGCCAGAGCTTCATGGGGTCAGCCTCGCGACACGGAACTTTTCCTGCGGCTTGGCATCGGCATCGCGGATGTAGGCCGCTTCGGGCGGATAGCGGGCGGGGTCCGCGGTGGCGGCGAAGCGCGCCAGGGCGGCGATATCGACGAGCGGCAAGGTGATCGTGCTGGTAGCTGGCGGGATGCGGCGCCTCGCCTCGTCCATCGGCAGCAGTTGCGGCTCGCCCACCGGAATGCCAGGGCCGCTGAACAGCTGGAAATACGCCTCGTCACGCCGAGCATCCAGGAGGATGGCGACAACATCGCACTGGGCGCTGAGCGAAAGGGCAAAAAGCGAGGGCACACCGACCACCGGGACACTCAGGGCCAGCCCCAGGCCCCGAGCGGCACTGAGGCCAATGCGGAGGCCGGTGAAGGAGCCGGGTCCGGTGGTGACGGCGATACGGGTAAGATCCTTGTAGGCGATGCCATTGCGGGCCAGCAGCTCGTCGATGGCCGGGAATATCCGCTCGGCCTGCCCCTGCGCCATGTCCTCGACCAGAACATCGGCGCGATCACCAACCAGCAGCGCCAGTTGCAAGCGGGGCGCGGCGGTATCGATGGCGAGGAGGACGCTGGACATGAGGGAGAGATAGGCCGCGGCAGGTGCGTTGTCATCCCCGCAAGCGCAGGGGCCGAAAAGCAAATCGCCCGGCGGGTAGCCGGGCGACGCGAACTTCTGGTGCTGCAGCGTGTGTCAGACCTGCTGTACAGCCTCGACGCCGGGGACGAAGTGGCGGAGCAGGTTCTCGATGCCGGATTTCAGCGTCGCGGTCGAGGACGGGCAGCCCGAGCAAGCGCCCTGCATGTGGAGGAACACGGTGCCCTCCTTGAAGCCCTTGAAGGTGATGTCGCCGCCATCCATCGCGACCGCCGGCCGCACGCGGGTGGCAAGCAGCTCCTTGATCACTTCGACCGTCTCGGCATCGGATTCTTCGAAGAACTCTTCGCCGGCGACCACTTCGGCGGTGCCGTCGGCGAGGACGGGCTTGCCGGAGAGGAAGTGCTCCATGATCACGCCGAGGATCGCCGGCTTGATGTGGCTCCATTCGGCCGTATCCTTGGTGACCGAGATGAAATCGGAACCGAGGAACACGCCCTCGACGCCCGGGACGTCGAACAGGGCTGCAGCGAGCGGCGAGATGGTCGCCGATTCGGGGCCACGGAAATCGCGCGGCTCACCAACGAGGACATCGCGGCCGGGCAGGAATTTCAGGGTCGCCGGGTTCGGCGTC
>JBKJMF010000397.1:0-8875 GCA_046596525.1 Devosia sp.
AGTCTTTGCTCTGGCTGCCGAAGCAAGCGGCAAAGCCTATGGAATAAAGGGGTTTCAGGCCTTCGAGCGCCTGCGACCCGCTTGACACGCAACCGGGTGCAGTCAAGACTTCACCCACGTGCTCGATCGTGCGTTTCAACAGGGATGAAAACGATGACGAAGATGTTCTCCGAGCCTACAAATTCCGTCCTATCGATGCTAGGACGACGACTGCTTCTTGCCTCTGCTATGGGCCTCGGGCTGGCGGCGACCGCCGTCTCGGCGCAGGAGATCCGGGTGTGGAGCGGTTATCCGGAGCTGGCGCCGTTCTACCAGCACGTCGCCGAGGGTATGGCGGCCGAATACCCCGACCTCAAGGTCACGGTCGAAGCCATTGCGCTGCGCGAGCATGAAAAGCGCGTGGCGCTGGGCGTCACTTCGGGCGAAGCCGCCGAAGTGATCGAACTGGCGACGACCATTGCCGCCCGCTATCTCGAGGGCGGCCTGCTCAACACCCCGCCGGCGGACGTCACGGCGTTCGTCAAAGACCCGGCGAATTTCGGCGAGTTCTTCGTCAACTCCGCCAGCTATGACGGCACCGTCTACGGCATGCCGCTGTTTCGCGGGCAGAGCGCGCTCTACTACAACACCGACATGTTCGCCGCGGCCGGGCTGACCGAGCCACCCAAGACCATGGCCGATTTCGACGCCTATGCCGAAAAGCTGACGCAGCGCGACGCCAGTGGCGCCCCGACGGTCACCGGCTGGAGCATGCGGCTGTCGGGTGGTGGCTCGGGTATCGCCGAAAAGTTCGCTATCAACATGTGGCAGCACGGCGGTGAGTTGATCGCCCCGGCGGGCGAGGGCAAGTGGAAGTCCAACTTCGCGTCCGACGCCGGCGTCGCGACGATGAAGCAGTACCTCCACAACCTGTTCGTCACCAAGACCGTGACCGTGGAATCGCCGGCCGATGCCGATGGCTTCGAGCGCGGAGCTACCGCCATGTTCATCCGCGAGTCCTGGGTGATCGGCGATATCGCCGCCAAGGCGCCGGACCTGAAGTATGCCACCGCGCCGCTGCCGCGCGGCTCGATCGTCAGCCCCGGCCAGCTCTATGTCAAAGCCGGCGCCGACAAGGAAGCCGCCGCCTGGGCGTTCGTGATGGCGACGCAGAAGCCGGAGAACCTGCTGTGGCTGCTGGACAATGTCGGCTGGCTGCCGAACCGCTCGGGTCTCGACTTCTCGGCCATCCTCGCCGCCAAGCCGGGCTTCGAGGCCTACGTCAACTATCCGACGAGCTACGAGTTCTTCACCGTTCCGGCCATCGGCCCGATCGACGAAATCCAGACCCGTGCGGCCGCCTTCCTCGTAGAATCTTTCGCCAAGCCCGAACTCGCCACCGACGACGCGGCGCTAAAGGCCGCTCTCGAGAATGCCGACAAGGAGATCAACGCCATCCTCGAGCGCGAAGACCTGCTCGGCTCGTAAGCCGGCTTTGCAAACCTGCCCTTGCAATGACCTCTGCCTTCGGGGGCTGTTCCCCGGAGGCACCACGGAGACGATGACATGCTGAAGCGACGACGCATACTTTACCCGCTCCTCGCCATCCTGCCTGTCATCGCCATCTTCGCCTTTGTCCGCATCTACCCGATCGGCGAAATCCTCCGTCTCAGCCTGCATAAATGGGACATCCTGTCGAAGAAGAAGCCGTTCATCGGCCTGAGGAACTTCCAGGAACTGCTCGGCGACAGGCTGTTCCACGAAGCGCTGTTCAACACCTCGATCATCGCCTTCGGCGTGCTGCTGGTCACCATTCCGCTGTCGCTGGTGATCGCCGCGCTGATCTTCCAGCGCACCCGCTCGCGCTTCGCCGCGTTCTACGAGACGGCGGTGTTCATCCCGCACGTGGTGTCGCTGGTTCCCGCGGCCATGGCGTGGAAGTGGATCTTCGATGCGCGGCTCGGGCCGCTCAACGCATTCCTCTCACTGTTCGGGGTGCAGCCGATGTCGTGGCTGTTCGACCCGGTGCTGTCGATCGTCTGCGTCATCGTCCTCTGCTCGTGGCAGGCGCTCGGCTTTGCGGTGCTGATCTATCTCGTCGGGTTCAAGAGCCTGCCGGTCTCGGTGTACGAGGCGGCAAAGCTCGATGGCGCATCCGGGCCGCAATCGTTCTGGCACCTGTCGGTGCCGATGCTGAAGCCGATCACGCTCTATGTGTCGGTGGTGACGCTGGTGTCGGCGTTCAACGTCTATGCGCAGGTCTATGTGCTGGCCTCCGATGCGCAGGGCGCACCGGGGCGGCAGGTGAGGGTGCTGGTGCTCGATATGCTGGAGAACAGTTTCCGCAACTATCGCGTCGGCTATGCGGCGTCCGAGGCGGTGGTGCTGCTGGCGATCGTACTGCTGCTGACCTTCGTCCAGTTCAGCCTGTTGCGCGACAAGAGGGCTGCCCGATGAGCGCGAAAACCGACATCGAGAAGCACTCCCGCGAAGTCGGGGACCGGACCTTCAAGGCGCGCGCCACCAATCTCGGCATCGACCTGTTCCTCAGCCTGTTCGGCCTGCTGATGATCCTGCCGCTGGTGCTGCTGGTGGCCAACGCGTTCAAGACGCCGCAGGAAATGCTGAGCTGGCCGCCGACGGTGATCCCGGCGCAGCCGACGCTGGCCAATATCGAGGCGGTGCTGGCCGATACGCCGCTCCTGCGCTGGATTTTCAACAGCTTCAGCTTCGCGCTGCTCTCGGCGCTGGCAATCCTCGTTACCTCGACAATCGCCGGCTACATCCTCGCCAAGTTCCCGTCGAAGGCGATGACCGTGCTGTTCGCGATCATCCTCGCCACGGCCATCGTGCCGTTCGAGGTCTACATGATCCCGCTCTACTTCCAGGCGCAGAGCCTGGGCATCCTCAACTCGGTCTGGGGCTTGCTGCTGGGCTATCTGGTGATGAGCTTCGGTATCTTCCTCATCCGGCAGAACGTCATCCACTCGATCCCCGACGAGTTGCTGGAGGCGGCGCGCATCGATGGCGCGAGTGAAATCTGGATTTTCATCCGCATCGTGGTGCCGTTGCTGCGCGGGGCGCTCGGGGCGCTGTTCGTCCTGGCGTTCTTCCAGGCGTGGACCGCATTTGCCTGGCCGCTGATCGTTGCGACCACCAAGGACAGCTACACCATCGAGGTGGGGCTCGCTCTGTTCCAGACCGGCTTCACCGTCGACCTCGGCCGGCTCAGCGCCGCGTCGGCGATCGTCTTGGTGCCATCGGTGGCGCTGTTCGTCTTCCTGCGCCGCAATTTCGTCCAAGGCGTCGCCAGTACAGGGCTCAAGGAATGACCGAGTTCTTCGCCGCGGCGCGGCAGCGCTATGTCGCGTCCAACGCGCAGACACTGCGCTGGATGCTGGCGCGGCCGCCGCTGCACGGGGTGTTCCTAAACACCAAGGTGAATCCGCTGACGCTGGTCGACTACAGCGATGCGGATGGCTGGCGCGGGCCGGATCATGTCTATGGCTGGATCCAAGGGCGCGGGCTGGAGGCGGTGGTCACGCATGCCGCGACGTTCGAAGCCGAGGATCCTGGGTTGTCGCAGGCGCTCGATGAGGCCGGGCGCCGGCTCTACGCGGCGCTCGATCCGCTGCGGGCGGGGGATGGGCACGTCTATTTCTGCTACGACCGCGAGACGAACCCGATCCGCTTCGAGGGCGAGGTTTTCGTCCTGCAGACGCGGCCGGCGGATATCTACAGTTTCTCCGACACATTTGCCGCCAAGGGCCTGGTCGCCGCCGCCGCGCGTTACGCACCCGCCGACCTGCCGCGCCATCTCGAGGCCCTTGCCACGGTGATCGCGGCGATCGAGGACGGGCGCTTCCAGATCGACGAGAAGGTGCCGCTGGGCCGGGCCGAGCTCGAGGCCGAGGCGGCTGATTTCGGGCCGCGGATGATCATGCTGAGCGAGGCGGCGCTGCTGACCCGCATCGGTCGGCGCGACCTCACGGGGTTCGCCGACCGGTTCATCAGCCACGTCATCGACAACCATTTCGACCCTGCGACCGGGCTGTTGCGCAATGTGCCGGGCGAGGATCGCTGCAACGTCGGGCATGGCATCGAGTTCGTCGGCTTCGCGCTCGACTATCTCGAGGCGGACGCCGATCCGGAACTGCTGCGGGTGTTGGAAACCATCCTCGTCTCGTCGTTCGATAAGGGGTTCAAGGGCCCCGGCGTGAGCCTCGTGGTCTCGGCGGCCAGCGGAGCGCCGATCAGCCCCTATTGTCCGTGGTGGGCGCTGCCCGAGACCATCCGCAGCGCGGCGCTCTGCCACGAGCGCTCTCACAGCACCGAAAGCCTGCGCGTCTGGCAGAAGGCGGACGAGGTGTTCTTCCGCGACTATTGGCGCGAGGGGACCGGCATCGCCTACCAGTGCCTCACCGAGGACGGCCCGATCGACTACGTGCCGGCGACGCCGGACCTCGATCCCGGCTATCACACCGGTCTGAGCCTGCTCGCCGCCATCGATATGGTCGGTCGGCGGACGTAGGGAGCTCATCATGAAGCGCAGGGGCATCGCCGTGATCGGCGCCGGCATGGGGATGCAGCCGCATGCGTTGAGCCTCATCGATCTGGCTGATCGGGCCGAGGTGATCGGCATGTTCAGCCGGTCGGCCGAGCGTCGTGAGGCGGCGCAGGCGGCCTACGGTTTTCCGGTCAGCGACGATCTCGAAGGGCTGATCGCCGACCGCCAAGTCGACGTGGTGCTGGTGGTGACGCCGCCCGTGGCGCACCTTGAGGTGGTGAAGCTGGCGGCGGCCGCGGGCAAACACATCCTGCTCGAAAAGCCGATCGAGCACACCTTGGCCCGCTCGCGCGAGGTGGTGGAGATTGCCCGCGATGCCGGGGTCCGGCTGGGCATCGTGCTGCAGAACAGGACGCGGGCCAACGCGCGATATCTGAGGGATCGCATCGACTCCGGGGCGCTGGGCGAACTGGTGACGGCGTCGGCTTCGATCCGCTGGTGGCGCGACCAGTCCTACTATGACGAGCCCGGCCGCGGTACGCTGGCGCGCGACGGGGGAGGGGTGCTGCTCACCCAGGCCATCCACGCGCTCGACCTGTTCCTCAGCCTCACCGGGCCGGTCGCGGAGGTCAGCGCCATGGTCGGGACTTCGCGGGCGCACCAGATGGAGTGCGAGGACGTGGTCAGCGCGTCGCTCCGCTTCGAGGGCGGGGCGATCGGCTCGATCGATACGACGACCGCGAGTTTCCCGGGCTTTCCCGATCGGCTGGAGTTTGTCTTCGACCACGCCACGGCGGTGATGACCGGCGAGAGCATGATGCTCTACTGGCGCGACGGCACGATCGAGGACCGCACCATCGCGGCTGGCGGCCACGGGGGCGGCGCCGACCCGATGGGTTACTCGCACGCCCGCCATCGCGCGGTGCTGGAGGATTTCCTCGATGCCGTCGAGAAGGGGCGCGAGCCGCTGGTCACTGGCGCCGAGGCGCTCAAGGTGCACCTGCTGATCGAAGCGATCCTCGCCTCGAGCGCCGAGCGGCGGCCGGTGAGGGTGCTCGCACTTTAGGCCGCGTCAGCTTTCGGGCAGGCCGATCTCGACCATGGTCTGGACAACCTGCGCGCTCTCGTCGATGAACACCGGGCTGGCGTTTCGGGTCGGTGGCGTGACGTTGAGCGCGGTGGAGTCGGGGCGCAGCTCCAGCGCTTTGGCGAGAGCGGCCTTCGCTTCTTCGCGCTGGCCCAGGCGCTGGTAGGCGACCGCCAGCAGCAGGTAGGTGCGTCCGGATGCCGGCGTGATGGCGATCGACCGCTGTAGCCAGGGTACTGCCTTGTCGTCCCGGCCAAGCAGCAGGTTCGCCCAACCCGCCCCGAGCGCCCAGGTCCAGCGCGACACCGCCGGTGTATCGAAGTGGTCCGCCTGCTCGAAAGTGGCGAGCGCTTCCTCGAAGCGCCCGAGGTGGAGCTGGCCCAGGCCGACGAGGTAGCGGGCCGAGCCGTTCCAGGGGTCGAAGCTCAGGGTCTTGGCGCAGGCGACGAGACTGCCGACGAAGTCGTTGGTGGCGGAGAGGAACCGGCAATAGGCCTCCAGCACCGGGATGTAGCGAGGCTTTGCCTGCAGCGCGCGCTCCAGCAGGGTTTTGGCACTGCCTTGCTTCACGGCGCTCACCGCGGGTTCGTACCAGGTCATCTGGATGCCGCGCAGCTGCAGCCCGGCGAGCGCGACCTGCAGGTCGACATTGTCCGGCTCGCCGGCCAGCGCGCTCTCCAGCATCGTTTGCGCCGTGTCAAAGCGCTCGCGCGTCGTATGGCTGATCGAGGCGGTCGCCTGCTCCACCACAACCTTGGCGTTGCCATCCGCCGTGCGGCCGTCGCGATCCTCATCGGCGTCGAGCAGAGTGTTGAGGCGCCGCGCCAGCGGGTCACCGACCCCGGCAGCCAGGCGCGATTGCTGGAGTTGCGCACCGACGTCCGCCCCGATCGAGGCCGAGGCGACCGATTGGACCTCGCCGGTGGCGCCGTTGAGGACCCGGAGCTGGACCGTCCACGACTGCGGTCCCTTCAGCAGTTCGCCATGCACCACATAGTCCGACGCCGCGGATGCGGAGGTGGTACCAGCCGCGGATGGCTGCGCCACGACGCCGAAATTGTCGATCCTTGCCAAGCCGTCGATCAAGCTGGCAGTCACGCCCGCCGCCATCGCGCCGCCACCGGGATCGTCACTAGCATCGACGATCGGTACGACGGCGACGCTGCGGGGCCCTGGCTTGAACATAAGGTTGGGGCGGAAGGCTGCAGCCGCGACCGCCAGCCCGACGATTGCGCAGGCACCGGCGATAGCCGCAATGGCGAGCGGCCGTTGCAAGCCAAAGATGGAGCCGGGCGACTTTGCCGGTGCGTTTTGTCCGGTTGCTGAGACCGTCGCCGATTGGGTGGCTACGACCGATACTGCGGGCGCAAACAGGTAGCCACGGCCGGACACCAGTTTGATGATCTGCCGCTGCTCGTCGCCCAAGGCGGCGCGGATTTCGCGGATGCATTGGAACAGCCCGTCTTCACCAACATGGATGTTCGGCCACACGGCTTCCATCAGCTCGGGCTTGCTCAGTACGCGACCGCCGCTGGCGGCGAACAGGCGAAGCATCTCGAAGGTTTTCGGCCGCAGCCTGATCAGCGCGCCATCGGCCCCACGGAGCTCGGCACGCTGTTCATCCAGCTCGTAACCGGCAAAGCGGACCACGCTCACCCTTTGGCCCCCCGACCCTTCCGACGCCACCATGTATCGATTTCGACCTTAGAGGGCGAAGCACGAAAAGCAAATTTCAGAAAAATTTCAGAATGCCGGCCTCCGCTTTCAGGACAATGGTTTTCCCCGGTGCGATGTAACCGGTGCAGTGCGGTGCTTCGGTGGCCTCGTGTGCTATGCGATGGGGGCACCGCAATGCTTGGCAAGACTCAGGACCAGTCGAGGATGAAACACCCGACGTGGGTCGTTCTCCTGGCATCCATGGCGCTGATACTGGAGACGAGCCCGGTGGGCGCTGTCGACTGGAGCAATCCCGGCACCGGCAACTGGTTCGACCCGGCCAACTGGGACCCGGCCGGCGTCCCGACCTCGGCAGATCCGATGGCTATTGCCAACGGCGGAACAGTGCAGGTGCTGGATGGGGACGACGCGGAGTCCGTCTGGGGCGTGATCGGCTCCTCCGACAGCGGTACCGTCAATGTCGAAGGCCTGGGCTCGACCTGGACGACCAACCTCGGCCTTTACGTGGGAGACTACGGTCAGGGCACGCTGAACATCAGCAGTGGCGGCGCGGTGACCACCAACGGCACCGCTTATGTCGGTGCCAATTCGGGCAGCACCGGCTTCGCTACGGTGACCGGCGCTGGCTCGACGTGGACGACCTACCAGTCCCTCTTTGTGGGATATGATGGCATCGGCACACTCACGATTTCCGACGGCGCGCTGGTCGATGCGGGCACTTTAACGGTCAATTCCCATAGTACCGTCAACATCGGTGCGGCAGCGGGCGATGCGGCCGTGGCAGCGGGAACGCTCGATGCCTTTATCCTCGGCGTGTACGGCAAGCTTGTCTTCAACCACACCGACACCAGGTATGTTCTCGACACATATATCTACGGTGGGGGGACGATCCGGCAGGTGGGTCCGGGGACCACGGTGCTTGCCGGCGGCTACTCTTACTACGGGGGCTATGTCAGCGTGGAAGACGGTACCCTGATCGTCAATGGCCTTCTAGGTGGCTACGCGACTGTCACCGGTGGCACGCTCGGTGGCGGGGGCACGCTCTTCGGTGTCGCGCTGGGTAGCGGTGCGACGATTGCACCCGGCGACTACTCGATCGGCACCCTGAGCGTGTCGGGGAATCTCTCCTTCGATCAGGACTCAACCTACGAGGTCGAGGTCAGCGGCGCGGGCAACGACCGGATCGACGTCGTGGACGCGGCAACCCTCGGTGGCACCGTCCACGTGCAGTACAACGGCGCCTATCCGGCACTCGAACGCCACACGATCATCCACGCAGGCACCGTCTCCGGCGAGTTCGACTCGATCTCCTCCGACTCCAGCTTCCTGTTCGTCACTCCCAAGCTCAGCTACGATCTGGAGAACGTCTATCTGCAGCTTGAGCGAAACGGCATCGCCTTCGCCGACGTGGCATCGACGTCGAACCAGGCGGGCGTTGCTGCCGCGGCCGACGCCCTCGGAACCGGCGACGTCTTTGGCGCGATTGCCGTGCTTGACGCCGAGGAAGCGCAGGCCGCCTTCGACGCGCTTTCCGGCGAAGGACACGCGACGATCAAGGGCGTGCTGATCGAGAACTCGGCGCAGGTGCGCGACACGCTGCTCGGCCGGATGAGGACCGCATTCGC
>JBKJMF010000212.1:0-2802 GCA_046596525.1 Devosia sp.
AAATGCGTCGCGAACCAGCGGTCGAGCCGCATGCCGTCTTCGTCGCGGGCGACGACCTGCTGCCGGACGCCGCTCATGCGATCACCCGCATGGCGAGCAGGCCCATCCAGAGGCCAGCGAGCGACAGCAGCACCGAGCCGACGATGTAGATAGCGGCCAGCAGGATATCGCCGCGCTCGATCAGCGTGATCGCCTCGAGCGAGAAGCTCGAGAAGGTGGTGAAGCCGCCAAAAATGCCGACAGCGACGAACAGGCGGATCTCGTTCTGGTACTGTGGCGTGGTCCTGGCGAGGACGCCGACCAGTACGCCCATGGCGATGGAGCCCACGATGTTGACGAGGAACGTTGCGGTCGGGAAGCCATTGGGCAGGTTGCCGATCCAGCTTTGGGCACCAAAGCGGGCAATGGCGCCGAGCGCGCCGCCAATTCCGACGAGAAGATATGAGTTCATGCGGCCCTCTTTGGCCCGCGCCGCACAAATACTCAAGCGCGGCGTGCGAAACCTACTCGCCGTCCTCCGCACGCGCCGCCTTGCTGCGCTCCCAGAATTCGAGCCGCTTCTTCACTTCGCGTTCGAAACCGCGTTCGTTGGGCACGTACAGGTCGCGGCGGTTGGGCCCCGCGAGTTCATCCGGGAAGAACTCCTGGCCTGAGTAGGCGTCCGGGTAATCGTGGTCGTAGCGGTAGCCCTTGTTGTAGCCGAGCTCCTTCATGAGCTTGGTCGGGGCGTTGAGGATGTGCTTGGGCGGCGGCAGCGAGCCGGTTTGCTGGGCCAATGCCTTGGCGTTGGCGAAGCCGACCATGGCAGCGTTGGATTTGGGGGCGGTGGCGACGTAGGCGATGGCCTGCGCCATGAACAGCTCGCCCTCGGGGAAGCCGGTGCGCTCGAAGGCGTTCCAGGCGGTGACGACCTGCACAATGGCCTGCGGGTCGGCCATGCCGACGTCCTCGGAGGCGGCGCAGACGAGGCGGCGGAAGATGGTGCCCGGGTCCTCGCCGCCAACCAGCATGCGCTGCGCCCAGTACATCGCCGCCTGCACGTCGCTGCCGCGCAGGCTTTTGTGGAAGCAGCTGAGGAGGTTGTAGTGCTCCTCCTGGCCCTTGTCGTAGACCGGCGCGCGCTTCTGCACGGTCTCGGCGAGGCCCGCGACATCGAGGGTCGTGCCTTCGGGCAACGCAAACAGCTCTTCGCAGAGGCCGATCAGGTAGCGGCCATCGCCGTCGGCCATGTCGAGCAGCGCGTCGCGGGCTTCGGCGCTGATCGGCAGCGGCTTGCCGCTGTGCGCTTCAGCCCGCTCGGCGAGGATCGCGAGGTCGGGCTTTTCGAAGCGGCGGAGGGTGTAGACCTTGGTCCGCGACAGCAGCGCCGCGACCATCGAGAAGCTCGGGTTCTCGGTGGTGGCGCCGATCAGGATGATGGTGCCGTCCTCGACATGCGGCAGCAGCGCATCCTGGACGTTGCGGTTGAAGCGGTGCAGTTCGTCAACGAACATCACGGTCTGGCGGCCAGCGCCGGCACGCAGCATCTTGGCGTCGGCGATGACCTTGCGGAGATCGGCGACGCCCGACAGCACCGCCGAAAGCTGCACGAAGTCGAGCCCGACTTCCTTGGCGACGAGCCGCGCGATGGTGGTCTTGCCGACGCCGGGCGGGCCCCAAAGGATGAACGACGAGACGCGGCTGGCGGCGACCATGCGGCCGATCGGACCGTTGGGACCGAGCAGATGATCCTGCCCGATGACATCGGCGAGCCGCTGCGGCCTCAGGGCCTCGGCGAGCGGACGCGGCGCGGCATCATCGAACAGCGAAAGCATCAGCCACTCACCTCGGCACGGACAATTCGGCCACCCCGCTGTAGCACGACGCGCCAGCTCTGCGGACGGTCGTTGGCGAGCTTGCCAAAACTCTCGGCGTCGGCGGTGGGGTCGCCGTTGAGGCTGAGAATCAGGTCCCCTGCCCGGAGCCCCATGGCGTCGGCGGCGGAGCCGGCATCGACGCTGCGCACCAGCACCGCGTGGGTATCGTAGGGCAGCCCCAGTTCCTGCGCCACGGCGGGCGTCACGGTTTCCACCGAGGTGCCGGCGAAGCGGGTGTTGCCCGAGACGGTGACCGGCTGGGTGGCACCCGGCGGGGCTTCGAGCGTGATGATCTTGTCCTCGGTCTTGCCACCGCGGAAGTATTGCAGGTCCGCCGTGGCGCCGACCGGCTTGGTGGCGAGGCGGAAATCGAAGGCGCTGGGCTGCTCGATGTTGAAGCCATCGACGGAGAGGATGACGTCGCCGTCGGCGAAGCCGGCTTTCTCGGCCGGGCCGCCGGGTGCCAGTTCGCTGATCAGCGCGCCGCGGGCTTGTCCGAGCCCGAGGCTGTCGGCGAGATCGGCGGTCACCGGCTGCATGCGGGCACCGAACCATGGGCGGACCAGAGCGCCGCCGGAAATGCCGGTCTCGGCGACGAGCTTGGCCATATTGGCGGGGATGGCAAAGCCGATGCCGACGGAACCGCCGGAGCGCGAGACGATGGCGGTGTTCACTCCGACAAGGTGGCCCTGCAGGTCGACCAGGGCACCGCCGGAATTGCCCGGGTTGATGGCGGCATCGGTCTGGATAAAGAACTCGTAGTTCGAGCTTTCAACGCCAGTGCGGGCCAACGCCGAGACGATTCCCGAGGTGACGGTCTGGCCGACGCCGAACGGATTGCCGATGGCCAGCACCAGGTCGCCAACCTCGAGCTGGTCGGAATCGGCGAAGGCCAGTGCCGGGAAGGTGGCACCCTTGGCGTCCTTGACCTTCAGCACGGCGAGGT
>JBKJMF010000422.1:0-5139 GCA_046596525.1 Devosia sp.
TCTTCGTTCTCGCCGCGCATCAAATGCTCCGCTGCATCAACTCGTTAACCAACTGTGGCGCAGGCGCAACAGCCGAATCCCAGGGTTAGTGTATTCTGTGCGGCTGACAACCAGCCAATTTGGACACGATCCTTGCCGATTCCGGCAGTATTGGGATTGGCGCCTGGGTGGCCCGCCAGCACGCACCGCCGTCACGCTATTGGCGCGACGTGTGCGTAATCCAAAATACAGAAGAGGGCAAAGCCCTCGGATGGGCAAGAGCCGCTTGACCTCAACATATGTTGAGGTCGTAGCCGTGCCGCCATCCTGACTATGGGACGAGGGAGACGGTCGTGATCGACAGAGTGTTCAAGTGGTTCGAGGATCGGATCGACCCCTATCCGCTCGGGGATCCGCAGCAGCCGCCCAAGAGCCTGGTGGCGTTCTGCCTGCACTATTGCCAGGGCGCCAAGCGCTGGCTCATCGCCATGGCGGTGCTCGGCGCGGGCGTGGCGCTGGGCGAGATCATGCTGTTCAGCTTCATGGGCTCGATCATCGATTGGCTCGGCACGGCTGACCGCGCCACGTTCCTCGCGACCGAGGGCTGGAAGCTCGCGCTGATGGCAGTGCTGCTCCTGCTGGTGCTGCCGTCGCTGCAGATTTTCGACACGCTGATCATCCACCAGACGTTGATCGGCAACCTGCCGCAGCGCATCCGCTGGATGGCGCATCGCTATCTGCTGCGCCAGTCGATGAGCTATTTCCAGGACGAGTTCGCCGGCCGCATTGGCGCCAAGCTGATGCAGACCTCGCTGGCCGTGCGCGAAGTGGTGATGAAACTGCTCGACGTCACGGTGTTCGTGGTCGTCTACTTTGCCGGCGCCGTGGTGCTGGCGGCGATGAGCGATCTGTGGCTGGCGGTGCCGTTCCTCGTCTGGCTCGCCGTCTACGTGTCGCTGCTGCGCTACTACGTTCCGAAGCTCGGCAAGGTCGCGGAGGTGCAGGCCGATGCGCGCTCATTGATGACCGGCCGCATCGTCGACAGCTACACCAACATCGCGACGGTGAAGCTGTTCTCGCATTCCAACCGCGAGGAAGCCTATGCGCACGAGGCCATGGATCAGTTCATGGGCACCGTGCACAAACAGATGCGGATGTTCGCGCTGCTGCAGATCGTCATCCCGCTGATGAACAATGTGCTGCTGTTTTCGGTGATGGCGGTCGGCATCAACCAGTGGCTGGGTGGCTCGATGACCCCCGGCGCGATCGCCGTCGCCACGGCGCTGGTGCTGCGCTTCCAGGGCATGAGCCAGTGGGTGATGTGGGAAATGTCGCAGCTGTTCGAGAACATCGGCATCGTCCGCGACGGCATCAACTCGATCTCGCTGCCGCGGGTCGTCGCCGACCAGCCGGGCGCCAAGCCGATCGGGCAGGTGAAGGGCGATGTGCGCTTCGATGATGTCGGCTTCCACTACGGCAAGGCCTCCGGCGTCATCGACCACCTCGACCTGCAGATCACGCGGGGCGAGAAGATCGGCCTCGTCGGCCGTTCTGGTGCCGGCAAGTCGACCATCGTCAACCTGCTGCTGCGGTTCTACGACCGCCAAGGGGGGGTGATCTCGATCGACGGCACCGATATCGCCACCGTGCAGCAGGATACGCTGCGCGAACAGATCGGCGTGGTGACGCAGGATACGTCGCTCCTGCACCGCTCGGTGCGCGAGAACATCCTCTACGGCCGCCCCGATGCGACCGAGGAGGAGATGCTCACCGCGGCGCGGCTGGCCGAGGCCGACGCGTTCATCGAAGGTCTGGTCGATTTCAAGGGCCGCAAGGGCTACGACGCCCATGTCGGGGAGCGCGGCGTGAAGCTGAGCGGCGGCCAGCGGCAGCGTATCGCCATCGCCCGCGTGCTGCTGAAGGACGCGCCGATCCTGGTGCTGGACGAGGCGACGTCGGCGCTCGATAGCGAAGTCGAAGCGGCGATCCAGGGCCAGCTGCAGCTCCTGATGCGCAACAAGACGGTGATCGCCATCGCGCACCGGCTGTCGACCATCGCCATGATGGATCGGCTGGTGGTGATCGACGAGGGCAAGATCGTCGAGCAGGGCACCCACGCCGAGCTGATCGCGTTGGGCGGAGTGTATGCCAAGCTCTGGGCCCGCCAGTCGGGCGGGTTCCTGGAGATGGACGTGACTGAAGAGGCGGCGGAATAGTCGGCCTCGACAACCCAAACTTCAACCATCCCAAGGAGGGATAAAATGGAAACTCGTAACTTTATCGGACTCATCGACCTCAGCGCGGGCCCCAATGCCAGCTGGTGCAAAGTTAAACGAAAACAATCTGATAGAGCCCTGACCTGACTCAGTAAGTCGGATACCGGGCTCGGGAAAATGAGTTCAAAATGCTCAACCGAGTCATCGACTGGTTCAATGCCCGCTACTCTCCGGTAGCGCTTGCAAAAGACCCGCAGCCCCCGATGGGCGTGCGCCAATTCATGTTCTATTTCATCAACCAGTTCCGTGGAGCGTTCGCGCTGCGCATGGTGCTGGTCGCCATCGGCTCCATTGCCGATGCGATGATGCCGATCTTCGTCGGCCTGATCGTCGGCATGCTGGCGACGACGCCGCCGGGCGAAATGTTCACCGTCAACTGGCAGACCTTCTTGTGGATGATTGCCGTTGTGGTGGTGATCCGGCCGATCACCTTCGTCATCGATACGATGGTACGTAACCACGCGATCGTCCCCAGCCTCGTCAACGTCGTGCGCTGGCAGAGCCACTGGCACGTCATCCGGCAGAGCTGGACCTACTTCCAGAACGACTTCGCCGGCCGCATCGCCAACAAGATCATGCAGGCGGGCGAGGCGATCGAAACGGCGGTCAACCTCGGCATCGACGCCGCCTGGTACGCGCTGATCTTCGTCGTCGTGGCGGTCGTGGTGCTGGCCGGGCTCGACTGGGTGCTGCTCATACCGATCGCGGTCTGGATGCTGCTCTATGGCATCCTGTTCACGGTCACCATGCCGCTCATCGCCAAGCATTCCGAGGATCTCTCGGAGGCCAAGTCGGTGATGACCGGTCGCATCGTCGACAGCTACACCAACATCCATACGCTGAAGACGTTCTCGACCGACGGGCACGAGGATCGCTACGTGTCGGACTCGGTGATGGAGCACACCGTCGAGTTCAGGAAGCTCATGCGGGTGTTCACCTACATGTGGTCGATCCTGTTCATCCTGAACGCCGGCCTCGTGGTGTCGATCACCTGGATCGCGCTCTCGGCCTGGAACCAGGGCACGCTGAACGCGGCGGCCGTGGCCACGGCCATCCCCTTCGCACTGCAGATCATGAACATGTCGGGCTGGATCCTCGAGATCGGCTCCAACATCTTCCGCCAGATCGGCACGGTGAAGGACTCGATGGACACCATCGCGCAGCCGATCACCATGATCGACAGCCCGACGGCGCCCAAGCTGCTGGTGCAGCAGGGTGACATCGCCTTCGACAACGTCAGCTTCAACTACTGGCGCGGCAAGGAAGGCACGGTGATGGAGAACTTCAACCTCCACATCAAGCCGGGCGAGAAGGTGGGCCTGGTCGGCCGTTCGGGGGCCGGCAAGTCGACGCTGGTGAACCTGCTGCTGCGTCTGTTCGACGTGGAAGCCGGCACCATCCGTATCGACGGGCAGGACGTTCGCGAGGTGACGCAGGAAAGCGTTCGCGCCGCGATCGGTCTCGTCAGCCAGGACACGTCGCTGCTGCACCGCTCGGTGCGCGAGAACATCAAGTACGGCCGCCAGACCGCGACCGACGAGGAGATGATCCGCGCCGCCGAGCAGGCGAAGGTGGCCGACGTGATTGCCGGACTGGTCGATCCCAAGCAGCGTCGCGGCTACGACGCCCATGTCGGCGAGCGAGGGGTAAAACTCTCGGGCGGGCAGCGCCAGCGCGTCGCCATCGCCCGGGTGCTGCTGAAGAACGCCCCGATCCTGGTGCTCGACGAAGCGACCTCGGCGCTGGACTCCGAAGTCGAGGCGGCGATCCAGGAGCAACTGGTGTCGCTGATGCAGGGCAAGACCGTGATCGCCATCGCGCATCGCCTGTCGACCATCGCTGCGATGGACCGGCTGGTGGTGCTCGAAAAGGGCCAGATCGTCGAAGAGGGCACGCACGCCGAACTGCTGGCGCGCGGCGGGCACTACGCCCAGCTCTGGGAACGCCAGTCGGGTGGGTTCCTGGACCTCAAGGCCGAGGCGGAAGCGGCGGAGTGACGACACGGGGCGGGCTTCGGTCCGCCCCTTTCACTCTACCCACCGGCCGTCATCCCGACGAAAGTCGGGACCCACTGCTCCGAACGCAGATTGGGCGTCAACCCATCCGGTCTTTCGCAGCAAGGTCGGAGGCAACACTGCGAGTGGAAAGCCCAGAGCACTGGGTCCCGGCTTTCGCCGGGATGACGGCCGGTGGGTGGGCAAATCCTGCGCGAACCACCCCTTACCGCGATTTCATGTCCATTCGCTTCAATCCAAGTTATTGATTGAGCGCACGTCCCGCCGTCATAAGCTCCCCACCTGATGAAACTGCTCGAACCCATTCACCGGCTGTTCGAAAACTGGATCGACCCGTTCGGGAAGTCCGGCGATCTCCGGCCGCCTGCGGTGACCTGGCGGTTTTTCTGGTTCTACATCTCGCAGGCCAAGCTCCCGTTCCTGGCGCTGCTGGTGCTGGGCGGGGCGGTGGCGCTGGTCGAGGCGGCGCTGTTCTACTATGTCGGCCGCATCGTCGATATTCTCGATAGTTCCAGCCAGGCCGAGGGCTGGGCCGGGCTGATCGCCGGTTTCGGGCCGGAGCTGGTGGGGATGCTGGTGGTGACGCTGGGCATCCGCTTCGTCATCACCTGGCTGTCGGCGACGGTGGAAGAGCAGACGGTCAATCTCGGCTTCTACAACCTCGTCCGCTGGCAGGCCTATGCGCATGTGATCCGGCAGAACCTGAGCTTCTTCCAGAACGATTTCGCCGGCTCCATCGCCTCAAAAGTCTGGCAGTCCGGCGGCGCCGTCGGCGACTTCATGGTGAGCCTGCTGCAGGTGGTCTGGTTCATCGGCATCTACACCGTGACCACGGTGGTGCTGGTCGGCCAGCTCGACTGGCGGCTCTC
>JBKJMF010000544.1:0-3543 GCA_046596525.1 Devosia sp.
GTCGTCCTCGTTGAGCGCATACACCACCGGCACCGGGTCATCGCTGACCGTCAGCGAGATGATGTGCTCGACCGGCGAGCGATACAGCAACTTCTTGTTCTTGATGTCATAGGCCCAGATTTCCTTCGACGCATTCTTATGCGTCCCCTCTTCGGCCTCGTCGTGCATGGTGACGAACAGGATGCCGTTGGGGTCGTTGTAGTCGTATAGGTTGTAGCCACCCGGCGCCCACGCGCCTTCGACACCCTCGGCCAGCGGCAGCTTCTCGCTCAGCGTCACTGTGCCGGTTGCATCGTCGAGCAGGTACAGGTTGCCCTTGAACGATACGAACCCCAGCTTGCCCTCGATCCGTTCGGCCGAGACGAACAGCGCGTCCGCGTCGACATCGAAGATCTTGTCGCTGATGGTCTTGTCCGTGCCTTTGCCGTCCTCGCCGAGCGCGAAGCTGGCGAAGGTGCCGTCACCGCAGATCGAGGAGAACGAATAGCCGCTGCTCGAGGGGTAAACGCCCCAGCAACCCGGCGTCGGCAGTTCCTGCACCACCGCCCCGGCGGCGATATCGACCACCGTCACCGACGTCGCGGGCGTGGCGTTCTGCACGTAGATGAACTTGCCGTCGGCGCTCTGTGTCAGCAGCGGCGTGTAGGCCGCAACCATTGCCGCCTTGTTGGGCAGGATCACTTCCTTGACCGGCGTCAGCGTCGCGATATCGAACGCCTGCAGCACCTGCTCGTGCTCGCCATACATGATGCGCTTCAAGTAGCTCGACTGGCTGTACGCGGTTTTTCCGTCGGGCGAGATCATGATCTGGCCCATCGAGCCGGCGCTCATGTTGCCCTTGTACTTGAGGTCCGCCGCCGCATAGACGTTGATCGAGCCCGCCCCGCCCCACTCCTGCTTGTTGACAAAGACGTTCGGCCCGGGGTCGATCGAAGCCTTTACGCTGACGCTCTCGGGTTTGAACTCCTGCGCACCGGCCGGCGCCGCCGCGACAAGCGCACAGGCAAAGCAAACAGAAAGAATGTGGGAACGGGCCATGCTGGTCTCCATCGCGTTTCAGCCCGGAGGCTAGCAAGAGCGCACGCGACCTGGATATCCGGTTTGAGCGGAAATACTGCCTACAAATTAGGCGGTCTTCGCGCTTGCCCAATCATTGCGCTATGCTAGTCTCGCGGTTGCAGGCGACCAATGACTAATACATTTCATCTTACGCGACAGCGCTTTAGCGACGCCTCGGCGCAGGAATCGGCCCTCTTGGGCTGGTCGCAGTGCTATAGGCAACTCCACCCGGGACTCTTCGCCGGCCAAGTCGAGACCTTGAGCCTCCCCGGCATCAGCATCACGCGCGAACGGGTCAGCCTTGCGGTCGCGCAGCAGATTGCGAGCCCGATTGGCACCGCGGTATTCGTGTCTTCGCTCGAGACAGAAGCCAACTGGCGCATCAACGCGACGTTGCGCGGCACTGACGTCGTGTCGCTCTACCGTGGCGGCACCGAGGTCACCGCGGTGGCCCCCGACAATAGCGACGTGCTGATCGTCGTCGTCGAGGCGCGGCGGCTCGGTGCAGCGCCGGACACCATCCCTCCGGTTTGCTACGCTCCGGGTTCGCCCCAGACCGAGGCCACCAAGCAATGGCTGGCGTCGCTCCTCGCCATCTACGCCGACGATGCAGCGCCCCCGGAACTCGATGCCGTTCTGCCCGGGCTCGTGCTCGACCGGATGCAGGCGCTGTTCCAGCACTTCATACGGGCGGGCATCGGCCCGGCGCTGCGGCCTCGCACCGCTTATGCCCTTTACCGACGGGCCCTGCAGCTGGTCGAGGATCAGGATCGGGGACCGCTATCGGTTGCCGACCTGGCGCACCAGCTCGGTGTTCCGGCGACCAGCCTCCGCGAGGCCTTCATGGAGACAATCGGCGTCACCACTGGCACCTGGCTGCGCCAGCACCGGCTCGATGGCGCGCGCCGCGACCTGGCGCAGGCCGCCGGTACCGACATGACCGTTTCCGAGATCGCCATGAAATGGGGCTTCTGGCACCTGGGACGCTTCTCGGCCTACTACGCCCAGCGCTACGGACACGTGCCGTCCGACCTGCTCAGGGTCCGCAGCCGCTAGCCGCATTGCACCCCCTTGCCGCTCAGCGGCGGGAGGCGTAGTCCCTCACCCATGTCCGATGATCCGAAAAAGCCCGACAGCCCCTTCCGCCTCACCCGCAGCCGCATCGTGCTGCTGCTGCTCGGAGCGCTGCTACTGACCTACATCATCTCGGCGATGATGGGCGGCCTCGGCAACTACCAGCAGCTCAAGGAATCCGCGACGCAGCCGGCCGCGGAAGCCACCACCACGCCCTAGGCCACCAGCGCCTGCGGCACCGCTTCGGCGATAAACCCGCCACCCAGCACTTCGCTGGTTTCGCTCTCGTCGGCGTAGAACACGCAGGCCTGCCCCGGCGAGATGCCATATTCGCCGGCGAACAACGTGACGAACACCTCGCCATCGGCCATGTGCACGGCGCCCGACTGCGGTGGGCGGGTCGAGCGCACCTTCACCTCGATCGGCATGCCGTTGCCGGCAGCGAGCGACGCCAGTTCGCGCTCCCCGAGCCAGTTCACATCACGCAGCCGCACGGTCTTGGTCATCAGCGCCTCGCGCGGCCCGACGACGACGCGGCTGGTCCGGTGCTCGAGCTTGATCACGTAGAGCGGCTCGCCCGCCGCGACGCCGAGACCCTTCCGCTGCCCGATCGTGTAGTTGACGATCCCATCATGCTTGCCGAGCACGCGGCCGTCGAGATGCACGATCTCGCCCTGCTCTAGTGCCTCGGGGTGCATCTTGCGGATCACGTCGGCATACTTGCCCTGCGGTACGAAGCAGATGTCCTGGCTGTCGTGCTTTTCGGCGATCTCCAACCCGAACTCGCGGGCCAGTTCACGCACCGCAGGCTTGGTCATGCCGCCGAGCGGGAAGCGCAGGAAATCCAGCTGCTGCTCGGTGGTGGCGAACAGGAAATAGCTCTGGTCGCGCGAGTCATCGACCGGCCGAAACAGCCGGCGCTTGCCGTCGACGAGCTTCGACTGAACATAATGCCCGGTCGCCAGCACATCGGCGCCGAGATCGCGCGCCACTTCCATCAGGTCGACGAACTTGACGCTCTGGTTGCAGGCGATGCACGGCACCGGCGTCTCGCCCTGCCGGTAGGCATTGGCGAACGGCTCCATCACCGCGTTCTTGAAGCGCTCCTCGTAGTCGAGCACGTAGTGCGGAATCCCCAGCGCCTGCGCCACCCGGCGCGCGTCGTGGATATCCTGCCCGGCACAACAGGCGCCCTTCCGGTGCGTCGCCTCGCCATGATCGTAAAGCTGGAGCGTGACCCCGACCACGTCATACCCCTCACGGGCAAGCAGGCCAGCCACGACGGAACTATCAACGCCACCCGACATCGCGACGACAACGCGCGTGTCCTGGGGACGCTTGGGCAAATCAAGCGAATTCAGGTCCATTTCTCTCATCCGGATGGGTTCAAGGGCCACTTTGGATGGCGGC
>JBKJMF010000583.1:0-6029 GCA_046596525.1 Devosia sp.
CGCGTCGCCATCGGCGCCCCGGCCTATGCCTATCTCGCGGTGCCGGCGGTGGTGCTGTCGCTGGGCGCATTTCTCCTCGTGCGCAACGCCGGGATGCTGCCCGAGGTCGCGGCGCCCTTCGTGGTGCTGCTCGCCAATGCCCTGCTGTCGCTGCCGTTCGCGCTCGCAACCCTCGCCCCGCCGCTCGATGCCATTGCCGAACGGCGCGGCCGGCTGATCCGCTCGCTCGGGCTCACCGGCTGGCAGCAGTTCGTCGCCGTCGAATGGCCGCTGATCGGGCGCGAGGCGGGCGTCGTGGTGGCCCTCGCCTTCTGCTTTTCGCTCGGCGATCTCGGGGTTATCGCGCTGTTCGGCACCGAGGACTTCGCCACCCTGCCGCTGCTCATGTACCGGGCGCTCGGCGCCTATCGCAGCAACGACGCCGCCGCCATCGCGGCGCTGATGCTGGTCATCACCATCGCCGCCTTCGTGCTGCTGCCGAAGCTGTTTGGAAAGCTCACCGATGCTCGAGGCTGAACACCTGCTCTTCACCCATCCTGGCGCCACGCGCCACTTCGACCTGAGCTTCGTGGCGAAGCCCGGCGAGATCACCGCAGTGAGTGGCCAGTCGGGCGCTGGAAAATCGACACTGCTCGACCTGATCGCCGGCTTTCTGATGCCTTCGGCCGGTAGACTTTCCCTCGATGGCCATGAACTTCTGCCACTGGCGCCGGAACAGCGGCCAATCTCGATCCTGTTCCAGTCCGAGACGCTGTTCGAGCACCTGAGTGCCCACCAGAACCTCGAACTCGGCCTGCCGCGCGGCTCCACCGACCGGCAGGCGAAGGTTGCTGCCGCACTAGCCGAAGTCGGTCTGCCCGGGGTGCTGAAGCAACGAGCCGAAACGCTGTCCGGCGGCGAGAAGCAGCGGGTGGCGCTGGCGCGTACCCTGCTGCGAAACCGGCCGGTGCTGTTGCTCGATGAGCCGTTCTCGGCGCTCGACGACGAGACCCGGGGCACGATCCGGGCGCTGGTCCGGTCGCTGACCGAGCGGCACCAATGGATCACCCTGCTGGTCAGCCACCATGTCGACGACGTCGAGGCGCTCGCCACACGGCGCTACCAGCTGCGCGATGGGATGCTGTTCGAGGCCTGATCGCATGCGGCTACAATGCAGTGCCGATTCTTGTTGGACCCGCCCCAATGACCGAAGCCACCGAAGCCAGCCCTGCCCGTTCATCCGAGGGGCGGAAGATGTTCGAGAACGTTCAGCGTGCCGTACGGCTCTCGGCCAGGCTCAGCGAGATCGGCTTCGACGACCTGGATGGTCTACGCGCCGGGTTCAGCGAACTTATCGGCAAGCCGGTGGGCGATCGCTTCATGGTCATCCCGCCCTTCTCCACCGATTGCGGGCTGAACATCACCGTCGGCGCGAATGTCTTCATCAACCAGGGCTGCCACTTCATGGATCTGGGCGGCATCACCATCGGCGATGATGTGATGATCGGTCCGAAGGTGAACCTCGTCTCCGCCGGCCACCCCGTGGAGCCGGCGCAACGCCGGAACGGCATCGTCGCCAAGCCCATCAGCATCGGGAACAATGTGTGGATCGGCGCTGCCGCAACCATCCTGCCGGGCGTGACGGTGGGCGACAATGCTGTGATCGCAGCCGGCGCCGTGGTCAGCCGCAGCGTGGCGGCTAACACGCTTGTTGCCGGCGTTCCCGCGCGGGTGCTGAAGCACCTCTAGAGACTCTGGCGAGCGCCGAAGCTACCCGCCCACAAAAGCAAAGGGCGCCCGGACCATGCCCGGGCGCTTTGCTAGTTGTTCTAGCGATCAGTTCTGTGCTGCAACCGACTTCGACCATTCACCGACGACTTCGGTGAACATGGTTTCGGCGGCCGCATCCTTCTCGAGCGTGATGATGGCGCGCTTGCCAGTGGCGTAGATCAGCGCGAGATCCATCCACTTGCGCGAGATCAAGAGGCTGCTGTTGGCGGTGATGTCGGCCGGCGAGGCGCTAAGCGCGAACAGGAACGAGTTGCCGACGACGCGGGCCGAGGCGCCGACCAGCGGCGTGCCCTGCACCAGTTCTTCGTTCTTCAGCAATACGCCGGGGAGCCCGGCGATCGAGCCGCCGATGAAGCTGTCGGTCACCCGGAAATTGACTTCCATCAGATGGCTGGCCGGCAGGCTGGCGTCGGAATTCTTGCGGATCAGCACGTCGACCGCAAGGTTGCGCGCCGGGATGTTCGCTTTGCCGATCAGCGTCGGCAGGCCCATCTCGTCGGTGCCCTGGCTCCACTCGACCGTGCCCGAGAACGGCACGGCGCCTGTAGTGCCGTTGTCCGAAGCTTCGAGCAGCAGCGACTGGCTACCGGCGAGGCTGGCCGGATCGACCGAGGCGGCTGCCTGATCGGTGGCTGCTGCGGTCGCGGTATCGGCGCCGAGGCGCTCGGTCGAAGGCTCGACCAGCGGCAGCGCCGGCGTATCGGCCGGAGCGGGCTCCGCACCGAGGCGATCCTCTGTACCGAGTTCAGCGGTCGGCGCGACGTTTTCGGCCGGGGTGGCCGTGTTGCCGACGCCGGTGGCCGGAGTATCGGTCGCAGCGTCAGTGGACGCCGCAGGCGTTGCGGCAACTTGCTGCGTCGTCGGCGCACCGCGCCCGAACATCGCATCGAGATCGATGAAGCCTTCGCGCCAGGCCCAGAAGCCGGCGCCACCCGCGCCGACCAGCAGCACGGCAAACACGATCAGGAAAATGGTGACGGCCCCGAGACCCCGGCGCTCGTCTTCGGCCCGGGCCCGCGGAAAGTTGCCCTCGGCTTCACGGCGCTGCTTGCCGCGCGGCTCACGCGCATCACGGGCGAACCCGCTGGCCTTGGCCGACTTGCCGTCGCGCTGCTGCCGCATCGACGAAGGCGCATCGGCCCTGAGGATCGACGGCGCGAAACCGTTCTTGTGCGCCGGCTGCTCGTCGGCTTCGTCATCGTACTCGCCATAGGCCGAGCCATTGCTCGTCTCTTCATCGAGCTCGCCGCGGGCTTCGCGGTCCAGCGTCGCAATGGCGCGATCGATCGCACCCTGCGGATCGACTGGTTGTGTCTCCACCTCGACTTCACGCACGGCCGACATGGCGGCTGCGATCGGCGGATCGTTGAACAGCGCCATCGGCTCGGAGACCTGGCGCGCCGCGGCCTGGCCATTGCGGCCTGCCGGTTCAAGACGAGGCGACGGTAGTTCGCGACGCGGCTCGAACACCGGACCGCGCGCCGCGCCACCGATCGGTGCACCGAAGGCGGTGTTGCCGGTGCGGCTCTTGGCCGCCTCGGCGCGCGCCACGATCGAGGGCAGCGGCGAGCGCCCCATCGGCGGCCTGGCCGGCACCATCGAACGCGCCGGCGCCTGATACTGTTGCACCTGCGGCTGATCGCCATCGTCATCTTCGTCGGACTGCACCGGCGCTGCCAATTGCGGCTGCGGACGTTGCGGCGGCACCAGCTTGGGCACCGGCTTGCCCATCGGCTTTGTATCCGGGCGCACGATCGAGCGCGACCGGTCGGGCGACTCGGAATGCTCGGCATTGGCGGCGGCGATGATTTCTTCGATCGAGCCGCCCTGCGGCAGCGGCCGCGGCGGCTCCTTGCCGTTCTGCGGCGCTGGCTTGGCGACCGGCTTCGCCACGGTGGCAGGCGCCTTCTTGGCCGGCGCTTCGAAATACACCGGCGGCGGCGGCGGATTGTCGTCCTTGTTCGACCCGAGCCCGGCGATCACAGCTTCGCTGGCTTCCTGCTCGACCTGGCGGATGCAATCTTCGAGCTGCAGGCGGTGTGCAGTGATGTCGCGAGCTGCCAATGGCGGATTGATGGCGCGCAACTGTCCGACAAGCGCGGCGCGCGCCTTCTCATAGACCGCGCGACGCGCGGCACCATTGTTCTCAGGCAGAGCTTCTACCGCCCTACGTAACAGCTCTTTGTAGTCCGCCATTCGCTAAACGACATCCGTAGTTTGGGGACCTGTTCTAACGAAAAAAACTCAATCTTGGAACGGGTCCTGCACCAATATGGTATCCAGCCGCTCGGGGCTGGTGGAGAGCATGGCGACCGGCGCCCCGATCAGCTCTTCGATGTATCTGACGTACTTTACCGCCTGGGCCGGGAGTTCAGACCAGCTTCTTGCCCCTGCTGTAGTCTCCGACCACCCCTCAAGGGTTTCGTAGATCGGCTTAACAGCAGCTTGTGCTCCCATTGAGGCAGGCAAATAGTCAATTTTTTGACCGTTGAGCTCGTAGCCCACGCACACTTTGAGCTCTTTGAGGCCGTCAAGAACATCCAGTTTCGTCAGCGCGATGCCGTTTATCCCCGACGTTCTCACGGTCTGGCGCACCAATACCGCATCAAACCAGCCGCAACGGCGCGGCCGGCCGGTATTGACGCCCACTTCGCGGCCTACAGTCGACAGGTGCCGGCCGATCTCGTCGTCCAGTTCGCACGGGAACGGTCCCTCGCCGACGCGGGTGGTATAGGCCTTGGTGATCCCCAGCACATAGCCGATCGCCGTCGGCCCGAGGCCCGAACCGGCCGCCGCCTGCCCCGCCACGGTGTTGGACGAGGTGACGAACGGATAGGTGCCGTGATCGTTGTCGAGCAGCGCACCCTGCGCCCCTTCGAACAGGATGCGCGCGCCGGCGCGGCGCTTCTCGTCGAGCAGCCGCCACACCTGATCCACATAGGGCAGTATCTTGTCGGCAACTTCCATCAGCTCGTCATAAAGCGACTGCGCCGAAAGCTCAGCCATGCCCATGCCGCGGCGTAGCGCATTGTGATGGCTGAGCAGCCGTTCGATCTTGGGCATCAGCGTCTCGGGTTCGCTGAGATCGCACACCCGGATGGCGCGACGGCCGACCTTGTCCTCGTAGGCCGGGCCGATGCCGCGGCGGGTCGTGCCTATCTTGAGTCCCGAATTGCCGCTCTCACGCACTGCATCGAGTTCGCGATGCAGGCTCAGGATCAGCGGCGCATTGTCGGCGATCTTCAGCACTTCGGGGGTGATCTTGATCCCCTGGGCGCCGAGCTTTTCGACTTCCATGACGAAGTGGTGCGGATCGACCACCACGCCGTTGCCGATGACGCTCAGCTTGCCACGCACCACGCCCGAGGGCAGCAGCGCCAGCTTGTAGCTCGTGCCGTCGATGACCAGCGTGTGCCCGGCATTGTGGCCGCCCTGATAGCGCACCACCACATCGGCCCGCTCACTGAGCCAGTCGACGATTTTGCCCTTGCCCTCGTCACCCCATTGGCTGCCGACGACGATCACGTTTGCCATGCGCTTATTGCCCCTCAGGAAGCGGCAGCCCAGCCGGACCTGTCGCCGGCGGACTGCAAAGATCAATTTCGATTTCGCTGCAACCTGACCATGCGGCTTCCAGCGAGGAAGTCCGAGGTAGTTGCGGACGTCCTTTAGAGCAGTCCTTCTCGATTGACAAATCCCGTCATGCCGCAGGGCTAGCAATCACGCATGGTCACACCCATGTTACCGCAACCCAGCGCGCCAACCCGAGAACCTGAGGACTGCAATATGCCCCTCTCGACTGCCGCGAATGCACTCCGCCTGCCCGCCGGCTCGCCCGGCCGGGTTATCACCGCCAGTGATTCCGAGTACGATAAGGCCCGTGCCGTGATGTATGGCGGCTACGACAAACGGCCAGCCGCCATCGCCCGTGTCGCCAATGCCGACGACATCGCCGCGGCCATCGCCTACGCCAGGGACAACCGCCTTGAGCTTGCCGTACGCAGCGGCGGCCATAGCGGTGCCGGCCATTCGACCACCCAAGGCGGCCTGGTCATCGACGTTCGCGACCTCCGCGAGATCGACATCGATGCCACCAACCGCACCGTCTGGGTTGGCGCCGGCGTTACCGCCATCGAACTCACCGAGGCCCTTGCTCCACACAAGCTCATCGTCGGCTTCGGCGATGCCGGCACCGTCGGGGTCAGCGGCATCACGCTCGGCGGCGGCGTCGGTTACCTCGCGCGGAAGCACGGGCTCTC
>JBKJMF010000025.1:0-6846 GCA_046596525.1 Devosia sp.
CGTCGCCGAACTCAGCGAAATCTCCCAGCTGCAATACACCCCGAACGGCTCGAAATCGGCCAGCGCCGGGATCTCGTCGAGCACCGCCCGCACCTCGGTCCGGCCTAGCGTCCCCAGTTCGCGCAGCAAGAGCAGCGGATCGTTGGCCCGTGCATAAAGCTCGGAATGCGGCCTGAAGCGGATCGTCCAGTGCCCGGTTTCCGGCGCCAGCAGCGGCGGCGCCTCGAACGCATCGTCGAGCATTTCGAGACTCAGCGGCTCGGCCACCACATCGTCCTCGGCTCCGGCGATGGTCACCATCACCGGCACGAAATCGATGTCGAACTCTTCCATCGACCCGCCGCTCGCATCGGGGTCGTTCCCAGAAGTCAGCGCATCGAACTGCCGCTTTTCTTCGGCGCCATAACCGGCGGCGAGCTCGCCGCCATCCTTGGCCGCCGCGACGAAGTCCGCGACGATATCGTTGGCCTTGATGCACAGCGCCGTCACATGCTCGCTGAGCTCCAGCCGCCCATCGCGGACGTGATCGAGCAGCGTCTCATAGGCATGCGCGAACCCCACCAGCCCCTGGAATCCGAACGCTCCACCACCACCCTTGATCGAGTGGATGGCACGGAACACCGCATTCAACCGGTCGCTCGAACGATCACCCTCTTCGATGGCCGCGAACTGTTCTTCCAGTTCGAGCAGCAACTCGGAGCACTCGTCGAAATAGGTCGCCTTGAAGTCGTCGAGGTCGCTCATGGACTAGTCACGAACCCTTCTGGGTTGCCGGTGCGGCGGGATAGGCGTCGTCGAACTCAGTGCATCACGCGGTGGATCACCGAGATCAATTTTTCGGGGTCGAACGGCTTGACGATCCAGCCGGTGCCGCCGGCAGCGCGGCCCTGGTCGCGCTTGTCCTGGCTGGTCTCGGTGGTGAGGATCAGGATCGGCAGCGAGTTGTGCAGGCCCGAGGCGCGGACGTTCTTGATGAACTCGATGCCGTCCATCACCGGCATGTTGATGTCGGTGATCACCACATCGACGCTCTCGTTCTTGAGCACATCGAGGCCCTTCTGGCCGTCTTCGGCCTGCAGTACCTCGAAGCCCGCGTTGCTGAGCGTATGGTGCAGCATCGCCAGGATGGTTCGTGAATCGTCGACCGTCAGTACACGCATGAATTACCCTTCCATGATCGCGGTGAACGGGCCCCCAAGCCCGAGCCGCGAAACGGCCAGCCGGAAAGCCTCGCTGGGCTCCGTGACCGAAAATGCGAAATTGTTGCGACGGGCGGTCTCGGCGGCACTCAGCAGCAGGAACAGCGCATTGGTTGCCACCCGTTCGATCGCCGCGCCCGACACCGTAACCGGCCCGGTTTCGATGGCATCGACCAACTCGTCCCTGATCGGATCGAGCGCGTCGAGATCGACGATCGCCGGCAAGGCGATAGTTTTGCTGCGTGCCTGAGCCATCTACTTGGCTGCCCCCATGGACTTCTGCCCGGGCGCCAGCATCCGATGGAACGGTTTAGGAAGTGCTAAGTTCGGGCGCTTTCCCGGCCGTCAGGTGACGCCGATCGCCGCCCTGATCGAAGCGCTATCGACCCCCGCCAGCGCCTTGGGCCGCCACTCGGGCTTCTGGTCCTTGTCCACCAGCACGGCGCGCACCCCTTCGACAAAGTCCGGCAACCCCGACAGCAGCCGCGCCAGTCGCAGGTCCGCCGCCAGTACCTCGGTAACATCCACCATCCGCCGCGCCGCATGATGGCTCTCCAGGATGGCGACAAGACTGCTCGGCGAGCGCAATGACAGCTGCGCCAGTTGCGGCTCCAGCCCGGCGACCGCGACGATCGCCTCGGCGTCCGTCCAATCGAGCCTCTCGTGCCGGTCGGCCGCCACGCACAGCACCGCCTCGCCCACCGGCGCCATCTCCGCCTGCATCAGCGCCCCCAGCGCCGCCTCGACCCGTGCCGCCCCCGCCGCGGCGACAATCCCCGCCCGCACCGCATCGAACCGCGCCGGATCAATCGCACAATCGGTGAGCCCCAGCGCCAGCGCGTCGCCTGCCCCCACGGGCACCCCCGCCATCGCAAAGGCCAGTGCCCGATGCACCGGCGCCTTGCCGAGAATGAAATTCACCCCGACGTCGCAGACAAAGCCGATCGCCGCCTCCGGCATCGCAAACCGCGCCTCGCTCGTGGTGAACCGGAACGCGCAGTGCCCGGCAATGCCGATGCCGCCGCCCATCACGATGCCATGCGTCAACGCCACCAGCGCCTTGGGATAACGTGCGATGATGCCGTTCATCCGGTACTCGGCCGCAAAGAACGCATCGGCGATCTCCGGTTGCCCGTCGAGCACCGCCTGCCGTACCGCCCGCACATCGCCGCCCGAGCAGAAGCCGCGCGGGCCCCGGCCCTCGAACAGCACCAGCCGAATCTCGTCATCATCGGCCCACTGCTCTAGCGCCCGGGTGATCCCATCGATCATTTCGAGGCTCAGCGCGTTGATCGCCTCTGGGCGGTTGAGCGCAATGATCCCGAGATGGCCTTCGCGGATCACATCGAGCTGGCCGGTCATACGTGTGTTCCCATGTTTCCGAGTGAGTGATAGAGCAGCCCATCATGAAGGCCAACATCCCCACCTCGCTCACCAATGTGCATCTGACCGGCATCGCGCGCGATCTCAAGGCGCGGGCCGATTCCGGCAGGCCGATCCGCATCGGCGTCATCGGCTCGGGCGAGATGGGCACCGATCTCGTCACCCAGGGCGGACTGATGCGCGGCATCGAGGTGGCGGCGATCGCCACTCGCCGCCCGCACACCGCGCGCGCCGCCATGGCCATCGCCTATGGCGATGACGCGCACGCCGTCGAGGCCGACACCCAGTCTAAGGTCACCGCCGCCATCGAGGCCGGCAAGATGGCCGTCACCTCCGCCGAAACGCTGGTCAAGAACCCGCTGATCGATGTGGTGATCGACGCCACCGGCAAACCCGGCGTCGCCGCCGACTATTGTCTGACCGCGATGGAGCACGGCAAGCACCTCGTGATGATGAATGTCGAGGCCGACGTCACCATCGGCCCCTACCTGAAACACGAGGCCGACCGCCTCGGCGTCATCTACTCCGTCGGCGCCGGCGACGAACCGTCGAGCTGCATGGAACTGATCGAGTTCGCCTCGGCGCTCGGCTACCGCATCGTTTCCGCCGGCAAGGGCAAGAACAACCCGCTCAATCACGACGCGGTTCCCGACGACTATCGCGAGGAAGCGATCCGCCGGAACATGAACCCGCGCATGCTGGTCGAGTTCGTCGATGGCAGCAAAACCATGGTGGAGATGGCCTGCATCGCCAACGCCACCGGCCTCGTCCCCGATGTCCCGGGCATGCACGGCCCCAAGGCCGACCGCGACGACATGGTCAAGGTGCTGATCCCCAAGGCCGATGGCGGCATCCTCAACAAGAAGGGCGTCGTCGATTTCACCATCGGCAAAGGCGTCGCCCCGGGCGTCTTCGTCATCGTCGAGGCGGAGCATCCGCGCATCATCGAGCGCATGGACGACCTGCATGTGGGCAAGGGCCCCTACTACGCCTTCTTCCGCCCCTACCACCTGACCTCGCTCGAAGTGCCGCTGACTGCCGCCCGCATCATGCTCTACGGCCGCCCCGACATGGTGCCGATGCCGAGCCCCGTCGCCGAAGTCTGCGCCGTCGCCAAGCGCGACCTCGCCGTCGGCGAGAGCTTCGATGCCATCGGCGAAACCTGCTACCGCAGCTTCATCTTGACCGTCGAGGACGCCCGCCGCCAGCACGCCGTGCCGGTCGGCCTGCTCGAAGGCGGCAAGGTCACTGCCCCGGTGAAGAAGGGCGAACTCATCACCCGCGCCAACGCCCTCCCCGACCAATCCACCCGCCTCTACGCCCTGCGCCAGCGCCAGGACCAGATGCTCGGCCTATCGGTCTAGCGCAGCCCTCACCCACCCACCGGTGTCGTACCGGCGAAGGCCGGTACCCATCCTGAGATTTCGCGGGGGCGCATCAAGGCGCCAGGCTCAATCGGAACTAGGCGTCGGCTCGTGCGAATCCAAGCATCGCCATAGCCGCGGCATTGTCAGGTCGCGACCAGAACTGTTCATGCAACTCGTCGGGCATTTCATCACGGTGTGAGCCGACAATGCCTCGCCGGAAGAACGCCGAGCCGCTGCGCCACGCCATCGACATCATAGACGACGGAGCTGCGCACCCCATACAGACGATGCAGCAGGATGCGGAGGAACGTATTGCCCGAGCGCGGAAACGACGCGAGCCAGACGATCACTTCAGCTCCCCCGGATCGCGATCTTCCCTTGCCGGCCCTTTGCATTGCTCGCCTCGGCCGCTTCCGCCGCCTGCTCCAGCGAAAACACCTCGGCGATCGGCAGCTTCAACGAACCCTCGGCAGCCCGTCGCACAAAGTCCAGCAGCGCCGCCCGGATCTGCTCCGGCGTATGGAAAGTCGACGGCTTTGCCGCCCAAAACCCCTTCACCACCGCCCGCTTGAACAACAGGTTGTCGGCATTGATCGTCACCGGCCGCCCGCTCAGCGCCCCAAACGAGATCAGCCAGCCCTCTTCAGCCACTAGGTCCAGCAGCTCATCCGAGGCCCGCCCCGCTACCGAATCCAGCGCCCGCCGAATCGGCGCGCCACCAGTGATCGCCCGCGCCCGTTGTTGCCAGTCCTCATGCTCGCTCGACACCGCATCGCCGATCCCCTCGGCCGCCAGTTCCGCCACAGCTTCCTCACGCCGCACGATATTCAGCACCCGCACGCCCTGCTCCGCCGCGAGCTTGGCAACAATCTTGCCCACCGCGCCATTCGCTGCGTTCTGCGCAACCCACTCACCCGGCTTCACCTCAAGCTCACCCAGCAGCCGGAACGCGCTCAACGGCATCGACACCAGCTGGCACGCCGTCGCCTCGTCCACCCCGTCGGGTACCGGCACCAGCGACTGCGCGTTGGCGAGGTAATACTCCGCCCACGCCGCGCTCGCCCCGCCGGTCACCCGCTGCCCGACGCGAAGGTTGGTCACCCCCTCACCCAGCTTGTCGACGACGCCCAGTGCCTCGGTCCCCGGCACATGTGGCAGCTGCGGCTTGAACCCGTAGTGCCCGGTGATGATCATCAGGTCGTGGTTATGGATCGGCGACAGCACCAGCTTCACCCGAACCTGCCCCGGCCCGGGCTCCGGCATCGGTCGCTCCACCAGCCTCAGCACTTTCCTCGGGCTGCCGAACTCCTCGAACACCACGGCTTTCATCGCATAACTCCCGGTTCTGCCAATGGCATAGGCGACCCGCGGTGCGGCCGCTAGTCCAGCGTCTGCCGATACCTCAGCATCGCGATCCCCGAGATCACGATGAGGATCACCACCATCGCCCCGAGCTCGCCGGTGACATCCCCCACCTCACCGCCTTTCAGCATCACCTTCCGCACCACGCGCAAGAAGTGCGTCGCCGGCACCCCCTGCCCGATGAACTGCGCCCAGCCCGGCATCCCCGCAAATGGGAACATGAAGCCCGACAGCAGGATCGACGGCAAAATGGTGAAAAAGCTCAGCTGCATCGCCTGCATCTGGCTCTTCGCCGCCGTCGAGATTAGAAACCCCAGCGCCAGGTTCACCACGATGAACAGGTTGAACCCCAGGAAGAACGCCCAGACGCTGCCCTCGAACGGCACGCCGAACACCAGGCTCGCCGCAATCAGGAACACCGCCGTCTGCACATAGCCGACGAACACATAGGGCAGGATCTTGCCCAGCATCACCTCGAGTGGCTTCACCGGCGTGGCAATCAGCATCTCCATCGTGCCGCGCTCGCTCTCCTTGACGATCGCCACCGCCGTGATCATCGCCATCGTCATCGACAGGATGATCGCCAACAGCCCCGGCACGATATTGGTCGAGGTCTTGCCTTCCGGGTTGTATTCCCGGTGCACCACCATCGAGAACGGCGCCGAGCCGGCCTGCTGCGCCAAGGGCCCCACCAGCGTCTCCGAGATCGCCACGTTGACGATCCCCGACAGCGCCGCCACCGCCCCGCCCGTCGCCGACGGGTCCGACGCATCCGCCGCCACCAGGATCTCCGGCTTCAGCCCCCGCACCACGTCGCGCTCGAAATCCTCGGGGATCACCACCACGAAGTTCGCGTCACCGCGCCGCAGCGCCTCTTCGCCCTCGCCGATCCCCGACACCGCGCCCTTGAAAGCGAAATACGACGAGTTCTGCATGCCGGCGATCACCGCCCGGCTCAGCGGCCCGTTGTCGCCCATCTCCACCAGCGTCGGCAGGTTCCGCGGGTCCGAGTTGATGGCGAAGCCGAACAGGAACAGCTGGATGATCGGCAGCCCGATCATCATCCCGAAGGTGATGCGGTCGCGCCGCATCTGGATGAATTCCTTGTAGAGCACCGCGCCGAAGCGCCTGAACGAGAAGCCGAGGTTCATGCCGCGACCTGACTGCCGTCGCCGGCGAAATTGTCCCGCGCCCCGGTCATCAGATAAATGAACGCCTCCTCGAGCCCCGCCACCTGGAGGCTCCAGCGGTGCGTTCCCTCGGCCTTCAGCCGCTCGACCGTCGCTTCGAGCACCGTCTTGTCGGTCCCCGACACATGCAGCACGGTCCCGAACCGCGCCACCTGCACCACGCCCGGCTCGGTCTTCAGCCGCTCTTCCATTGCCGGCAGGTCAGGCCCCTCGACGCGCCAGGTCTCGAGCCCCACCATCTCGGGAATCTTTGCCGAAGGCCCGTCGATCAGCTTCTTGCCGTAGGCGATGTAGGTGATGAAGTCGCACTGCACCGCCTCGTCCATGTAGTGGGTCGAAACCAGC
>JBKJMF010000027.1:0-6553 GCA_046596525.1 Devosia sp.
TGTTGAAGGTGGTCTCGGCGGAGACGGTTTTCATCTGGTCATCGGTGGAGACGATGCGGGCGTCTTCGCCGCGAGCCAGCCGGGCGAGGCGGGCGCCGGAATCGCCATAGAGGCGCATCAGCTTTTCCGGTGGCGTCGCCTGCAACTGGCCGATGGTGTCGAAGCCGTCCTTGCGCAGCGTCTCGGCGAACACCTTGCCGACCCCGTAGATCAGGCTGACCGGCTGGCGGGCGAGAAAGCCCATGGTCTCGGCTTTGCCGATGACGGCGAAGCCGCGCGGCTTGTCGAGGTCGGAGGCGACCTTGGCGAGGAACTTGTTGTGGCTGAGGCCGACCGAGATGGTAACACCGATCTCCTGCTCGACCCGCCTCGCGAATTGGGCGAGGACCACGGCCGGCTTGGCCTTGTGCAGCGTTTCGGTGCCGGTGAGATCGAGGAACGCCTCGTCGATCGAGAGTGGCTCGACCAGCGGGGTCAGCTGATCCATCAGGGCGCGGATCTGCCGGCTGACCTCGACGTATTTCTGCATGTTGGGCGGGATGACCACGGCATGCGGGCATAGCTCCTTCGCCCTAAACATCGGCATGGCGGACCGGACGCCATACTGCCGGGCAATGTAGCAGCAGGTGGAGACCACGCCGCGCACGCCGCCGCCAATGATCAGCGGCTTGTCGACGAGGCTCGGGTCGTCGCGCTTCTCGATCGAGGCGTAGAAGGCATCGCAATCGACATGCGCGATGGCGAGGGCGCCGAGTTCGTCATGAGTGATGACCCTGGGGGAGCCGCAGGCGCGGCAGCGCGTCGGGGCCTCGTGGGCCTCCAGCGTTGCCGAACAGTCGCGGCAGATCGAAAGCATTCATCCCGCCGGGTTGAGCTTGGCCCAGACGCGCATGAAGTCGTCGGGCTTGAAGCTGTTATTGGCGCAGAGTGCCAGGAGAAGGGCCTCGTTGGTGGCGAAATAGTCGATCATGCCGCGATCGAGCCCGTCGCCGCCGGCGGCCTTGCGCAGCGCGTCGGGCGAGTAGCCGGTCATTGTCATGAACTCGGCGAGTTGCGCCGGGTTCTCGGCCAGATGGTGCAGGCAGAGGTCGCCCAGCGTGCGCACGGTGAGTTCGTAGGATTTGGGCAAGGGCGGGGTCGCTCGGTTGGCGCTTCGGTAATCGATTGATGTTACCAGTAAGTTCGGGCAGAACACGAGTGCCCGCCAGCCCGTTTCCGGGCGGAGCCGAGTCCTTCATGACCAAGACCGTGATGATCGTTGAAGACAACGAGCTCAACATGAAGCTCTTCAACGATCTACTTGAATCGCGTGGATATTCCATCATCCAGACCCGCAACGGTCTGGAGGCGCTGGACCTCGCCCGGGCGCATCGTCCCGATCTGATTCTGATGGATATCCAGCTGCCGGAAGTTTCGGGACTCGTGGTCACCAAGTGGCTGAAGGAAGACGACGAGTTGGCGTCGATTCCCGTCATCGCCGTCACCGCCTTCGCCATGAAGGGCGACGAGGAGCGTATCCTGCAGGGCGGCTGCGAGGGTTACATCTCCAAACCCATCTCCGTACCTCACTTTTTGGAAACCATTGCCCGCTACATTGGACCGGCCAACTAGGGGTTACTCTGGCTGGCATTCGGGCAGATTTCCTCAAATCGCGGGGCCTGAGGTCTTTGACGGCACGGGTGCTGATCGTCGACGATATTCCAACGAATGTCCGCCTGCTCGAGGCGCGGCTTTCGGCTGAGTATTTCGACGTCGTCACGGCCGCCTCCGGCAAGGAAGCGCTGAAGATCTGCGCCGAAGGCGAGATCGACATCATCCTGCTCGATGTGATGATGCCCGAGATGGACGGCTTCGAGGTTTGTGCGCGGCTCAAGGCCGACCGCAAGACCAGCCACATCCCGGTGTTGATGGTCACCGCGCTCGACCAGCCCTCCGACCGCGTGCGTGGGCTCGAGGCCGGCGCTGATGATTTCCTGACCAAGCCGGTCGACGACATCCAACTGATGGCCCGGGTGAAGAGCCTGGTTCGCCTCAAGGCGTTGACCGATGAGCTACGGGCGCGTGCCCGCACCGGCCAGGAAATCGCCATCGAAGACGCGATGCGCGCCATGGACACCATCGACCACGAGGATGGCCGCATCCTGCTGGTCGATGCCGATGTGCGACACGCCGAGCGGATCAAGGGCTATCTGAGCGCCCACAACCGGGTGGACGTGCTCGCCAACCCGGCTGATGCGGCGCTGGCGGTGAGCGGCGGCGACTACGAGCTGGCCCTCGTGTCGATGGCGCTCGGTGATTTCGACCCGCTGCGCATTTGCTCGCAGATGCGGACCGCCGAGCAGTCCCGCACCCTGCCGATCATCCTGATCGCCGAAGAGGACGACCGGCCGCGCGTGGTGAGGGGGCTGGATCTCGGGGTCAACGATTTCATCATGCGCCCGGTGGAGCGCAACGAACTGATGGCGCGGGTACGGACTCAGATACGGCGGCAGCGCTATGCGGTGGAGTTGCGCCAAAGCGTCACCAACACGCTGGCGCTGGCGGTGACCGACGAACTCACCGGCCTCTACAACCGGCGCTACTTCGAGCGGCACCTGTCAATCCTGCTGCAGAAGGCGCAGCAGCAGGACCGCGACATGGCGGTGATGCTGATCGACATGGACTACTTCAAGGCGGTCAACGACACGCATGGCCACGACACCGGCGATGCGGTGCTGCGCGAGTTCGCGGACCGGTTGCGCCGCAACATCCGCGGCGTTGATCTTGCTTGCCGATTCGGCGGCGAGGAGTTCGTGGTGCTGATGCCCGACACCGACTTCCGGCAGGCGCAGGGCGTTGCCGAGCGGGTGCGGGGAGCGGTGGCTGAAAAGGGTTTTGACGCCGGCAATGGGCGCCCGCTGGCGGTTACTGTATCGGTGGGCATGGCGCTCAACGAGCACGAGGCCGACACCCCGGAAATGCTGCTCAAGCGCGCTGACGTAGCGCTCTATCGCGCTAAGCGCGAAGGCCGGAATCGGGTCGTCTTCGACGCCGCCTAGTTGCGCGCGGCGCGAACTGCGCGTACGACCAAATTATTAAGGTTAAGGCTTAGTAACGTTGTGGAGCGCCTATTTGCTCTTACGCCGGAAACGGTTAAGTTAGGTTCATAGAAATAACGCCGACACTTTTGGTGTCAGCAGTCACCCCTACGGTTCTCCTCAGGTCCGCCGCAACTCCTGGGTCCGTAGGGGGCTGGTCCGCAGCGGGCAAGAGTGGCCTCTTCGACATGCCGCTACGGACCAGCCGCTTCATTGAACGCCCGTCCCGTATATCGGGGCGGGCGTTTTCCGTTCGTGATGCCCATAACGAAAAACCCCGCGCGAGGGCGCGGGGTTTTTCGTGTTCGCTTCGAGAAGCGCCAGATTATTTGATCTTGGCTTCCTTGAACTCGACGTGCTTGCGCACGACCGGGTCGGACTTCTTGAACGAGAGCTTCTCGGTCTGGGTACGCGAGTTCTTCTTGGTGACGTAGTAGAAGCCGGTGTCGGCAGTCGACACGAGCTTGATCTTGAGGGATACGGCTTTGGCCATGGTCAGGTTCCTTGAAACGGCTTGCCGCGCGCGGTCCGCGGGGCACTGAATTCAACAGGCCAACCGGCCAGTGGAAATTTGGCCGGAAACTACGGATTTTCGGGCCGATGTCAAGCGCGGCCTGGACCGCGCGAATGCTCAGACGTCGCTGCGCGAAGTATCACCGCGGGTCGGGTCGAAGCCGTACATGTAGTTGGCCCACTGCAGGCCGACCACGGCGCCCTTGATCGAGGGCAGCATGATCAATGGCAAGAGGATCGCGGCCGGGATCATGGTCCAGACGTAGAGCATCGGATCGACCGGGCCGCTCATCTCGGCATGGAGCATCCAGCCGATCAGCACATGGCCGACGATGAAGATGGCAATGTAGGGCGGGAAGTCGTCGGCACGCGCCGCGCTGAGCTTCTCGCCGCATTCGCCGCAGGTGTCGTTGATCTTGAGGTAGGAACGGAACAGCTTGCCCTTGCCGCAATTGGGGCAGCGGCACATCACGCCGTTGCCGATTGCCCTCCAGAGCGAGCGCTGCTCGCGCACAAAACCGATCTCGACCGCCATCGCTATCTCTTCTTGTTGGCGAACTTCCGATAGGCGCCCGCCTTGCCTCGGGTGGTAGATGGTCCTTTGCGACCGCGGCCACCAGATGACGGATCGCCGCGGCTTCCTTCGCTCAACAGTTCGAAGCGGAGAGCCCCGGCGACCGGAGCGACTTCTACGAGCCGGACGCTGACATCGTCGCCAATGCGGAAGGTTTCGCCGGTGCGGTCGCCCACCATCGCCTGCATTTCCTCGACGAAGCGATAGTAGTCCTGCCCGAGGGTGGAGGCGGGAATGAAGCCGTCGGCGCCGGTGTCCTTCAACCGGACGAACAGGCCAGAGCGGGTGACGCCCGAGATGCGGCCTTCGAACTTGGCGTTGATGTGGGCGGCGAGGAACTGCGCAAGCAGCCGGTCGATGGTCTCGCGTTCGGCCAGCATGGCGCGGCGCTCGGTCGATGAGATGTGCTGGGCGATGCCTGGCAGCTTGACGATCTCACCTTCGGTCAGCCCGTCCTTGCCGAGATCGAGCGCGGTGATCAGCGCGCGGTGCACGATCAGGTCGGCATAGCGGCGGATCGGCGAGGTGAAATGCGCGTAGCGATCGAGGTTGAGGCCGAAATGGCCGTAGTTCTCCGCGGCGTACTCGGCCTGCGCCTGGGTGCGGAGGATGATCTCCGACACCTGCTGGATCTTGCCGTCGGCGCGGGCCTTGTCGAGGATGCGGTTGAAGTCCGAGGGACGCACCGCGTCCGACTTCGGCGCCGGCAGTTGCAGCGAACTCAGGAAGTCGCGCAGGGCGACCAGCTTTTCCTGGCTCGGCGTGTCGTGCACCCGGTAGAGCAACGCGCTCTTGTGCTTTTCCAGTGTCTCGGCGGCCGCGACATTGGCGGCGATCATCATCTCCTCGATCAGCCGATGCGCATCGAGCCGTTGAGGGACTTTCACGTCGACGACCATGCCGGCCTTGTCGAGGATGATCTTGCGCTCGGGCAGGTCGAGATCGAGCGGTCCGCGATTGTCGCGCGCCGTCGCCATGGCGCCATAGGCGGCCCAGAGGGGCCTCAGGATGGTGTCGAGGATCGGTCCGGTCTTGTCGTCAGGCTTACCGTCGATCGCTGCCTGGGCCTGCTGGTAGTTGAGCTTGGCGGCGGAGCGGAACAGCACGCGGTGGAAGCTGTGAGAGCGCTTCTTGCCGTGCTGGTCGAACACCATGCGCACGGCGAGCGACGGGCGATTCTCGCCTTCCTTCAGCGAGCAGAGATCGTTGGAGATGCGCTCGGGCAGCATCGGTACAACACGATCGGGGAAGTAGACCGAGTTGCCGCGGATATAGGCCTCGCGGTCGAGCGCCGTGCCCGGGCGGACATAGGCCGAGACGTCGGCGATGGCGACATAGACGATGTGGCCGCCGGCGTTCTTCGGATCGGTGTCCGGCTCGGCATAGACCGCGTCGTCGTGGTCCTTGGCATCGGCCGGATCGATGGTAACCAGCGGGATATGCCGCCAGTCTTCGCGACCCTTGATCGTGGTCTCTTTCGCCTCCTCCGATTCTTTCAGCACCGAGGCCGGGAAACGGTACGGGATCTCGAGGTTGTGGATGGCGATCATCGAGACCGCCCCCTCGGATTTCGGGTTGCCGATGACGAGGGTGACCTTGGCCTTCGGGATCATCAGCCGGCCGCTGAGTTTCACCTCGACCTCGACGAGATCGCCGTCGCGGGCGCCGCCGAGATCACCGCCTTCGATGCGCATTTCTTTCTGCTTGCGATCCACCGGGATCAGCCGCGCGCCATCCTCGTCCAGCCGGACGATACCGATCTGGCCGCGGCGCGGCTTGTCGAGGATCTTCATCGCCCGGGCGGTGTAGTCCGGCAATTCTCCGTCGCCGGCGCTGATGCGGGCAAGGATGCGATCGCCGGGCGCGGGAGCGACGCGGGCATCGCGCGGCTGTTTCACCATGACGCGCGGACGCGCGCCCTCCTCGTCACTCCACTGTGCGGGGAAGGCGTGGAGGTTGTCCGGATCGGCGTCGGCTGGGATGTCGAGCACGGTGACCGCGGGCAGGGCGGCAGTGGGCCGGATCTGCTTGCGGGTGCGGGCGATGAAGCCCTCGCCCTCCATCTGCTTGAGCAGCACCTTGAATGGGGTGCGCATGTCGCCGTGGATGCCGAAATGGCGCGCCAGGTCGCGCTTGCCATCGAGGGTCGGCTGCTGTGCCATCGCTTCGAGGATGGCTTCGCGTGAGGGGAGATTGCCGACGGCGAACTGCCGCGGGCCTTTGGGAGTAATCTTGGTTTTTGGCGCTTTCGCCATTGTCTCTTTCTTTAGGCGGGTGTCTCCGCCTTCGTCTTCGATGCGGCCTTGGGCTTGGTCGCCTTTGTGGTCGACTTGGCCTTGGCCGCTGGTTTGGTTGTCGTCTTTTTGGCCGCCGCTTTCTTCGCTGGGGC
>JBKJMF010000070.1:0-3201 GCA_046596525.1 Devosia sp.
GCAGGCCGCCTTCGACGCGCTTTCCGGCGAAGGACACGCGACGATCAAGGGCGTGCTGATCGAGAACTCGGCGCAGGTGCGCGACACGCTGCTCGGCCGGATGAGGACCGCATTCGCTGCCCCCGACACATCCGGGGCAGCGAGCGGCTATGCTGGGGAGGCGCTGCTTTCGGGCTCGCGCGCCGGCGCCGGCTTCGGCCGCCGCGCCGCCGACGGCAATGGCTGCAAATCCCATCCGCCAGTCGCCGACCACCATAGAATTGGCCCCAGATGCCACCACCAGACCTCGGCACCGCGGGCGACAGCACCGACCTGGGCGTCGGCCTCTATGGCGGCACCGAGTGGGGGGACACCGATTTTTCGTTCGGCGCGTCCTTCACCCAGCACGCCATTTCCACGACTCGCGAAGTCGACTTCCCGGGCTTCACCGAGACGGTGACGGCCGACTATGGCGCGATGACGGGGCAACTGTTCGCCGAGCTCGACCATGAGTTCGACCTGGGGGAGGTGAGTGTCACGCCCTTTGGCCAGCTCGCCCATGTCAGCCACATGACCGATGCCTTCACCGAACAGGGCGGGGCGGCGGCGTTGTCGAGTGCGACCAGCACGATCGACTCCACCTTCGCGACGCTGGGCCTCCGCGCCGACTATCAGTTCGTGGTGGCCGAGGATGGGCTGCTGACACTTGGCGGCGGGCTCGGCTGGCGCCACGCCTTCGCGGACGT
This sequence comes from Devosia sp., assembly GCA_046596525.1. GTDB lineage: Bacteria > Pseudomonadota > Alphaproteobacteria > Rhizobiales > Devosiaceae > Devosia_A. Next base: position 726 of record JBKJMF010000070.1, read on the forward strand.
GCCCTCGGCCGAAAACGCCTTTGCCGGCGGTTCGGCGTTCACCGTCTCGGGCGCCCCGATCGCGGCTGATGCGGTGCTGCTCGAGGGCGGGCTAGATCTCAATCTCGCCAATGGCATCGATCTCTCCCTGTCCTATGCCGGGCAGGTTGCAACGACCGCCCAGTCGCACGTGCTGCAGGCGGGTGTCGGCGGACAGTTCTGAACCGGTTTCGGAGCCTCAGCCCGGATCGGGTCCTGACTGAGGCTCTTAGGCTGCGTTCACGAGCGAAGGCCAGGAGGGCAGGGCAAAGTTGTCCTTCTGGCCAAGCGCTCCAAGCACATCCTGACCATCGACTGCGCGCACCAGCCCGTCGGGGATATCTGCTCCGAGCGTTGGCCACCTGTTCGATGCGACCACCGGAAGTCTGCCTTGAAACCGGCGGCAGGCGTGCTACTCACGCCGGGCCCCGTGACCTGCCGCTTCTGGATGCTCCGATGACCGACAAGATTTCCTCCGACCTGTTCCTGGCCGCCGAGAAGAAGGCGTGGTTCCACCATGACCGCTTCGGCATGTTCATTCACTGGGGCATCTACTCGCTCGCCGCCCGCCACGAGTGGGTGAAGAACCGCGAAGAGATCGACGACGCGGGCTATCAGAAGTATTTCGAGAACTTCGATCCCGATCTCTACGACCCGAAGGAATGGGCGCGGCGTGCCCGTGAGGCGGGGATGAAATACGTGGTGCTGACGGCCAAGCACCACGACGGGTTCTGCCTGTGGGATAGCAAGGCGACCGATTACAACGCGACCAATACGCCCTATGGCCGCGACCTGCTGAAGCCGTTCGTCGATGCCTTCCGCGCCGAAGGTCTGCGGATCGGCTTCTATTATTCGCTGCCGGACTGGCATCACCCCGACTTCACCATCGACATGTATCACCCGCTGCGCAACCGCGAGAACGCGGCGGCGCTGAATGCCGGGCGCGATATGAACCGCTACGCCCAGTACCTGCGCGACCAGGTGACCGAGTTGCTGACCGGCTACGGCAAGATCGACATCATCTGGTTCGATTTCAGCTATCGCGGCCGCACCTACAAGGGCTTGCCGGGGAAAGGCGCCGAGGACTGGGAGAGCCTCCAACTGCTGAAGCTGGTGCGGAAGCTCGCGCCCGATATCATCGTCAATAGCCGGCTCGACCTCGAGACGGACGTGCCCGACATGGTCACCCCCGAGCAGTACACGCCGCGCACGCCGCCGACGGTCAATGGCCGCGAGGTGACCTGGGAGATGTGCCAGACCTTCTCGGGGTCGTGGGGCTATTACCGCGACGAGGAGACCTGGAAGAGCCCGGAACAGCTCATCCAGATCCTGATCGACGGCGTGGCGCTGGGCGGCAACCTCTTGATGAATGTCGGGCCCACGGCGCGCGGCACGTTCGACCAGCGCGCCATCGATGCGCTCGACGCCTATGCGCGGTGGATGAAGCTCCACGCCCGCGCCATCTACGGGGCAGGGCGTTCGACCTTCGAGGCGCCGGACGGCTGCCGCCTGACCCAGCGAGGCAACCGGCTCTACCTCCACATCTACAACTGGCCGAACCGCTACCTGCATCTCGATGGGCTGGCGGGCCGGGTGAAATACGCCCAGCTGCTCAACGATGCCAGCGAGGTCAAATGGATCGGCGCCAGCGACGATCCACATTTCGTCCCGCCGGTGGGCGAGACGACGTTGACGCTCGACCTGCCGGTCAAGAAGCCCGACGTGGTGATCCCGGTGGTCGAGCTGATTCTCAGGGATTGAGGGGCTTTCACCGGCCTCACCACAACGCCCCCTCGCCCCTCTGGGGAGAGGGTTGGGGTGAGGGGCGCCAAGCGCGTTGGGGCGGGGGTTCATGCGGCGCTTCTGAAGGCAGCCGTTCATCCGGCGCGCTTGGCTGCCCCTCACCCTGACCCTCTCCCCAGAGGGGCGAGGGGACGCACTTTGCGCCGTCCGTGTCAGCCCCCCAAGAAGTCGCCGTCTCTCTCAGTCGGCCCTACGCCGAGACCACGGGCTTCGTCCTCCGCTCCGCCATCGACGCGGCGACGGTCTTGACTGTTGCCTCGTCGACCTTGGCGCCGTTGGCGCGAAGGGCCAGGACGACCGCGCCCACCGAGCCGTCGCCGGCGATGCGAATGTCCGGGGTGTGACCAGCGGCACGCAGCACTTCCGCCACCATATCGGGAAGCCGGGTCAGGTGCGGAGCAATGCCGCCGCCCAGCGCCACCGGCCCGGGCATCGCTGGGTCGAAGATCATCTTGAAGTCGGCGAGCAGGTAGGCTTCGGACTGGGCCAGGAGGGCTGCGGCAACCGCGTCGGTGCGGTTGGCAATGACCAGCGGCGCGAAGCGTGCCAGCTCGATCGGGCGGATCTTGTAGATGGCGTCGACGAACTGCTGCAGCGACACCTGCCGGCCGGTGAAGGTCTTCTCGTCGGTCCATTGGATGCCGAAGGCGCCCAG
>JBKJMF010000088.1:0-10238 GCA_046596525.1 Devosia sp.
CGTCGCCGAAATCATCGCCCTCAAGTCGATCATCATGTCGATCTCCGAGCAGGAAGACCTGCTCGAGGATATCTGCAACGACGTGCTCGGCTACGGCCCGCTGGAGCCGCTGCTGGCGCGCGACGACATCGCCGACATCATGGTGAACGGCAGCCAGAAATGTTACATTGAGGTCGCCGGCAAGGTGAAGCTCACCAACGTGCGCTTCCGTGACGACGCCCACCTGATGAACGTCTGCCAGCGCATCGTGAGCCAGGTCGGCCGCCGCGTCGATGAGAGCTCCCCGATCTGCGACGCCCGTCTGCCCGACGGCTCGCGCGTCAACGTCATTGCCCCGCCGCTGGCCATCGACGGCGCCGCCCTCACCATTCGTAAGTTCAAGAAGGACAAGCTGACGCTCGCTCAGTTGGTCAAGTACGGCTCGATCTCGCCGGAAGGCGCCGAGGTGCTGCGCATCCTCGGCCGGGTGCGAGCCAACATCCTGATCTCCGGCGGTACCGGTTCGGGCAAGACGACGCTGCTCAACTGCCTCACCGGCTTCATCGAGAAGGACGAGCGCGTCATCACCTGCGAGGACTCGGCCGAACTGCAGCTGCAGCAGCCGCACGTGGTGCGCCTCGAAACCCGCCCCCCCAACCTCGAGGGCGAGGGCGAGATCACCATGCGCGATCTGGTCAAGAACTGCCTGCGTATGCGCCCCGAACGCATCATCGTGGGCGAAGTGCGCGGACCCGAAGCCTTCGATCTGCTGCAGGCGATGAACACCGGCCATGACGGTTCGATGGGCACGCTCCACTCCAACAGCCCGCGCGAGGCGCTCTCGCGTCTCGAGTCGATGATCACCATGGGCGGCTACTCGCTGCCCAGCCGCACCATCAAGGAAATGATTGTCTCCTCGATCGACGTGGTGGTGCAGGCCGCTCGTCTCCGCGACGGTTCGCGCCGTATCACCCACATCTCCGAAGTGCTGGGCATGGAAGGCGACGTCATCGTCACCCAGGACGTGTTCCTCTACGACATCCTCGGCGAAGACTCGAACGGCAACCTGATGGGCCGTCACCGCTCCACCGGTATCACCAAGCCGCAGTTCACCGAGCGGGCCCGCTACTTCAACGAGGAGGCCAACCTCGTTGATGCGCTGGAGAAGTCCAACGTCGAACAGCACGAGATCCTCGGTGCATAGGCCCAAACGATGAACGTGTGGATTCTCGCCATTCTCGCTGCCGTCTGCGTCGGGGCGGCCGGCTTTGCGCTGGTGCCGGCGCTGATGGGCGGCGGCGGCCGCGCCAACAAGCGCATCAAGGCCATGCAGGGCGATATCCAGGCCAATCGGCGCAATGCCGACGTCGCCCGCAACCGCGATACGCGCCGTAAGGAGATCCAGCAGACGCTGCGGACGCAGACCGCCGTGCTGGAAAAGCGCAGGAAGCGCGTGCCCCTGCAGGACCAGCTCTACCAGGCCGGCATGAAGCTCAAAAAGGGTGCCTTCATCCGCAACTCGGTGATCTTCGGCGTCCTGGTTTTTGTCGTCCTTTTCGTGCTGCAGCTCGAGCTGATCTACTGCCTGGTGTTCTCGATCGCCGCCGGCTACCTGCTGCCGCGGATGTATCTCGGGCACCGTCGCAAGAAATATCGGAACGCCTTCCTCGATGAATTGCCGAACGCCGTCGAGGCGATCGTGCGCGGCGTGAAGGCCGGCCTGCCGCTTAACGACTCCATGCGGTTGGTGGCGAAGGAAGCCAAGGAACCGATCAAGTCCGACTTCCAGAGGGTGCTCGATCAGCAATCGGTCGGCAAGACCATCCAGGAGGCGGTCATCATACTTTTCGAACGCGTACCGCTGCCCGAGGTCAACTTCTTCGTCGTCGTCATCACCGTGCAGGCACAGGCCGGTGGCAACCTGTCGGAAGCGCTGGGCAACCTCGCCCGCGTTCTTCGCAACCGCAAGAAGATGAAGCAGAAGGTCAAGGCGATGTCCTCGGAAGCCAAGGCCTCCGCCGGCATCATCGGCTCGCTGCCGATCATCGTCGCCGTTCTGGTGACGCTGACCACGCCGACCTATCTGATGCCGCTGATCGAGACACCGATCGGCAACGTCATGCTCGGCGCCGCCGCGGTGATGATGTTCCTCGGCGGGTTCATCATGAACCGCATGATCCAGTTCGATATCTAGGGGCCAGCGATGGACAACCTCGTCGCAACGCTGACCAACACGCAGTTCCTGGTGGCCGTGCTTGCCGCCGTGGCGGCAGCGGCGGTCGTGTTCTCGATCGGCGCAACCTTCTTCTCCGGCGGCACGCAGATGCGCCAGCGCATCAAGCGCGTAGCGCTCGAGCGCGAGAAGATGCGCGCCGAGGAAATGGCCCGCCTGCGCGGCAGCCCCAACGGGGGCAGCGACCAGCCGCGCACTATCCGGCAGGCCGCCGGACGTGACTACATGAAGAACGTCGTCGAGCGGTTCTCGCTCGAAAAGGCCTTCATGGATGACAACACCGCCGAGAAGCTGGCCCGCGCCGGCTACCGCGGCCAGGCAGCGATGACGACGTTCCTGTTCCTGCGCTTCGTCACGCCGGTCGTGCTCTTCGTCCTGGGCTTCGCCTATCTCAGTCTGACGGTTTTCGCCGATAAGCCGCTGTGGCTGAACGCCGTCTATGCGCTGGGCATCGCCCTGATCGGCGCCTACCTGCCGAGCATCCTGTTGAAGAACAAGACCATCAAGCGCCAGCAGTCGATCAGGCGATCCTGGCCCGACGCACTCGATCTGGTGCTGCTCTGCGTCGAAGCCGGCATGTCGGTGGAGCATGCGCTGAAGCGCGTCGCCAAGGAGATCGGCGCGCAGAGTATTGAGCTTTCCGAGGAAATGACGCTGACGACCGCCGAACTGTCCTTCCTCGAGGATCGCACCCGCGCTTACGAGAATCTCGGCAAGCGTACCGGCCTCGACAACGTGAAGTCGGTGATGCAGGCGCTGATCCAGGCCGAGCGCCACGGTACTTCCGTCGGCTCCGCGCTGCGCGTCATGGCCGAAGAGGGCCGTGAGACGCGCATGATGGAGGCCGAAAAAAAGGCTGCGGCGCTGCCGCCCAAGCTCACCGTGCCGCTGATCGTGTTCTTCCTGCCGGTGCTGTTCATCGTCATCCTGTCGCCGGCAATGATCAGGGTGTTCGCCAACAAGTTCATCAGCGGCGGCAACTAGCGAGAAGGTGGGAAGCAGAACGTAGGAAATGGAAAAGGTTCTCTGCGTCTGTCTTGGCAACATCAGCCGCAGCCCGATGATGCAGGCGGTGCTTCAGCAGCACCTCGGCGCTGCCTTCCCGGTCGAAAGCGCCGGCGTGACCAAAGAGTTGGCCGGCCGTCCCGCCAATAGCCACTCTGTGACGTGCATGAACGAACGTGGGGTCGATTTGAGTGGCCATATCAGCCGCTGGATCGGGGACTTGGATCTCGGTCAGTACCGATGGATCGTTTGTGTCGGTCACGACGAGGCCGACAAGGTCCGTTCCGCCCTGGGTGCAGTCTCGGCGAGCGTGATCGTCGCTAACGAGCATCAAGGCGGGATTCCGGACCCCTACGGACTTGGGCTGGCCGGTTATCGGGTCTGCTTGGCTCTGCTGGATCGGATCATGCCGAACGTCGCACAGCAAATCAAAGGGTAGGAGTTGGAGAAGGCGCCCATTTCGGCGCCTCTACTTTCTACCTTCTAGTTCCTACGTCCTACCCTCAGCCGGCGCCCTTGATCAGGTCCCAGCGGTTCTGCTGCGTCAGCAGCGCCCGGATATAGGACATGTTGGCCTCGACCTGATCCGCCGGCAGTTCCGCCGCGAACAGCGCCCGGCTCTCCTCGAACCGACCCTGCAGCCCGACCACTAGCGCCAGGTTCTGTCGCACCTGGCTGTTGGCACCACGCATTTTGACCGCCATGCGCAGTTCCGACTCCGCTTTGTCGAGTTCGTTGGTCATGGAGTAGGAGAGCCCGAGATTGGCGTGCAGCGACGCCTGGTCCGGGGCGATCTTCAGCGCCTGGCCGTAAGCCACCCGCGCTTCGGTGTTGCGGCCGCTCTGATCGAGAATGGCGCCCTTGACCATCAGCGCATTCCAGTCCGGCGAGGTCGGGTTGATCGCCTGGTCGATGACGTTCAGCGCCTGGTCGAACCGCCCGGCGGCGGACAGCGCCTTGCCATAGGCGATGAGAATATCGGGGTCGTTCTTGAACTTGGCGACGCCGCTTTCAAGCACTGCGACGGCCTGGTCGTTCTGGCCATTGGCCCTGAGCGCGGCGGCGTAATAGATGATCGTCGCCTTGTCGCCGGGGGATTTCTTGTAGTGCTGGGCGAGCTGCGCCAACGCGGCCTGCTTCTTGTCCATCGGCTGGCCGCCAAGCTCGGCATTGCCGATACTCCCGGTGGTCATCGGATTGGTAGCGCAGGCGGTGAGCACAACGGCGGCCACGCTCACCAAGAGCAGGGCGCGCAGTGGCTTAAAATCAGTCCGGACAAGACGCAACGACACGAAACACTTCCTCTGGGCAATGCGATTGGCAATTCCCGAGCCCACCAGAAGCAATAATTGATTAACCCTAATAGCGGGTTAAGGATGCGGTTCCGAACCGTTGCCACCTTGGTTGCGAGGGCGTAAACCCGATGCTTCCCGCCCCGCAACGGACCCGTCACATGGCCAAGTCGAAGTCGCTGCCGCTCATTGCCGTGGAGCAGGGCGCGCTGCCCGAAACTCTGACGCCCGCCGAGGCGAAATGGGCCAAGGCCAACGGCTTCACCGGCCAGCGCGGCAGGTTGCTGGGCCTGCCCGGCGCCGATGGCGGACTTACAGGCTACCTTTTCGGCCTCGGCGAAACCGCCGGCAGGCCAGTGCTGGCCTTGGGTCTGGCTGCGGCAGCTCTGGAGCCGGGACGCTACAAACTCGGCGGCAGCTTCGGCGATCCGACGATAGCAGCACTCGCCTTTCGCCTCGGCGCGTATCGGTACGACCGGTACCGCAAGCCCCGCGACCCGGTCTTGCTCGATGACGTTGAAGGTGCCGACAACCCCGAGGTGACGCGCCTTGCCGATGGGGCCTACCTGGCTCGCGACCTCATCAACACCCCCGCCAACGATCTCGGCCCTGATGCGTTCGAAAAGGAAATCCGCGCGTTCTGCAAGCGGCACAAGCTCGACGTGAAGGTGATCGCCGGAGACGATCTCCTCAAGGAGAATTTCCCGATGATTCATGCCGTGGGCCGCGCCGCCGCAGAGGCACCGCGGCTGGTCGAATTCAGCTGGGGCAAGGCCAAGGATCCGAAGATCACGTTGGTCGGCAAGGGCGTCACCTTCGACACTGGCGGGCTCGACATCAAGCCGTCGGCCGGCATGATCCTGATGAAGAAGGACATGGGTGGCGCGGCCAATATCCTCGGGCTGGCCCACGCCATCATCGATGCCGGGCTGCGCGTGCGTCTCAGGGTGCTGATCCCGATCGTAGAAAACGCCATCTCCGGTCCCGCCTTCCGCCCGGGCGACGTGCTACGGGCTCGCAATGGCTCGACCGTCGAGATCGGCAACACCGATGCCGAGGGGCGGCTGATCCTCGGCGACGCGCTGGCGCTGGCCGACGAGGAAGCGCCCGACCTGATCATCGATATGGCGACACTCACCGGTGCCGCCCGCTCGGCACTCGGCCCCGACCTGCCGCCGCTCTACGCCACCGACGACGAACTGGCCCGCGACCTGATGGCTGCCGGTGCGGTGTCCGACGATCCGCTTTGGCACATGCCGCTCTGGGCGCCCTACGACGCGATGATCTCCTCCAAGATCGCCGACGTGAACAATGCCGGGGCCAGCGCCTTCGCCGGCTCAATCACCGCCGCATTGTTCCTCAAACGCTTCGTTAAGCAGGCCAAGGCCTGGGTGCATCTCGATATCTACGGTTGGGCGCCCGAGGCCAAGCCCGGCCGCCCGTTCGGCGGCACCGACCAGGGCATTCGCGCCGTCTACGGCTATCTCAAGCAGCGATATAGTTGACAAAGTCAACGATATAGGCGCCACTCTCATCTATCATGGATGACAGCCGTATCGCCGAGATTCGCCGCTTCAACCGCGCCTTCGCGCGCTGGCTGGGGTTGTTCGATGAGCACTACTCGAAGACCGACTACAGCCCGGCGGAAAGCCGCTTGTTCTATGAACTCGCGGCGGTCGGGCACACGAACTCTGCGGCGCTGGCTCGTGCCATGGGCGTCGACGCCGCCTATCTGAGCCGGATGATCCACAAGCTGGTTGCTGCCGGACTTGTTGCGATAGCCCCGAGCGGCTCGGACAAGCGCCGCAACCAGCTGGCGCTCACCGCCGACGGTGATCGCGCTGCGGCCAATGTCGAGGCCGCGGCCGACCGTGCTATCGCCAACCTCGTCGCACCCTTGTCCGAGACCCAGCGGCGTGAACTGGTCTCGGCGATGCAGACCATCGCGCGCATCCTTGACGGCGAGGATAAGGCAGCATCGATCGTGCTGCGGCCGCACCATATCGGCGATGTCGCGCATGTCGTCGCCCGCCAGGCTCGCCTCTATGCCGATGAGTTCGGCTGGGACGGCAGCTATGAGGCGCTGGCGGCGGAGATCGGCGGCAAGTTCCTGCAGCAGTTCGATCCGGCGACCGAGGGCTGCTGGATCGCCGAGCGCGATGGCCGGGTCATCGGCTCGGTGTTCGTCGTCGATGCCGGGCAGGGCGTGGCCCAGCTGCGCCTGCTCTATGTCGAGCCGGAAGCTCGGGGGCTCGGTGTCGGCAAGCTGCTGGTCGACCAGGTCGTTCGCTTCGCCCGCGACAAGCGCTACGGCAAGATCCGACTCTGGACCCAGGCCAACCTCGTCGCCGCGCGAAAGCTTTATGCCGCCGCGGGGTTCACCCTCACCGAGAGCAAGCCGCACCGCAGCTTCGGCAAAGACCTCGTGGGCGAGTACTGGGAGCTGAAGCTCTAATACCCGCGGCTGAAATCAATCACGTTGGGCAGCGGCAGCCCGGCCTCGTGGTCGCTGATCACCTTGGAGAAATACGCAACACCGGTCCGCTCGCTCGAGGCGGCGGCGATGTGCGGGGTGATGTAGACATTGTCCATGCCCCACAGCGGGCTGTCCTGCGGCAGCGGCTCGACTTCGAACACGTCGAGGCTGGCGGCTTTCAGCGTGCCGTCGTTCAGCGCCCGAACGATGTCCGCTTCCTTCTGGTGCCCGCCGCGCGCTGCGTTGACCACCACCGGGCCCTCATTGTCGATGCCGCCACGCTTCAGCTTCGAGAACGTGTCGTAGTTGAGGATGCCCTGGGTCTCGGCCGTCAGCGGCAGCAGGTTGACGAGGATATCGGTGCCGGCGAGGAACGCCTCGAACTGCTCCGGCCCGGCGAACGCCTCGACGCCCTCGACCTCCTTGGGCGAGCGGCTCCAGCCGCGCAGCTTGTAGCCGAACACCTTGAGATGCCTGATCGCATCGAGCCCGAGCTGGCCCAGCCCCATGATGCCGACCGTCGCGTCCCACGCCGGCGCCGGGTAGAGCTGCCGCCACTGTCTTGCCGCCTGGTCGCGCTTGAAGCGTGTCATGAGCCGCTGGTGCATGGTCACCTGCGAGACGACATAGTCGCTCATCCGCTGCGTCAGGTCCTCGTCCATGAAGCGGGCGATCGGCACGTCCTTGGGCCGCGACGGATTGCGCAGCAGCGCATCGACGCCGGCGCCCAGCGACAGGATCGCCTTGAGCTTGTGCAGCCCCTCGAACGCATCCGGCTTCGGCTTCCAGATGAAGATGTACTTGATCTCGTCCGGGTCGTAGCTGTCGGCCCGGGTCACCACCTTGTGGCCGGGCAGGGCGGCGGCAAAGCCATCGGCCCAGCGGCGCTCGTTGAAATCGGCGAGGTGCAGCAGCAAGGTCATCGGTGGTCTCCCCCAAAACGAACGAGCCGCACCAATGGCGCGGCTCGGAAATCTAGAACCTCAGTCGAGGATCAATGGCTGGCCGGTGCCGCCGGAGCCTCGGTGGCCGCTGGCGCTTCGGTCGTCGCTGCAGGAGCCTCAACAGCCGGTGCGGCTTCCGTGGCGGGAGCGGCGGTGGCATCGGCAGGGGCTGCGCCTTCAGCCGGGGCAGCAACCGGAGCGGCTTCCGCGACCGGGAACGGCACGGGCGAAGGTGACAGCGTCTGCAGGTAGGCGAGGATGTTGGCGCGCTCGGCCGGATCCTTGACGCCGGCGAAGCTCATCTTCGTGCCGGGGGTGAAGGTCTTGGGTGAGGTAAGGAAGGCGTTGAGGTTGTCGTACGACCACAGGTCGCCCTTCGCCTTGTGCTCTTCCATGCCGGCCGAGTAGGCGAAGCCCTCGTGGCTGCCGATCGGGCGATCGACGACGCCGTAAAGTAGCGGGCCGGTCTTGTTGGACCCGCCTTCGTCGAAGTTGTGGCAGCTCGCGCACTTCTTGATCGAGGCCTGGCCCGCCGCGGCGTCGGCGCTGGCCAGCAGCACGCCAAGTGGCACTTCCGGGGCGGCCGGCTCAGCGGCTCCACCACCATGTGCATCGGCGACCTGCGCCTCCGGCAAGCTGAGGCCCGGACCGCGATCCTCGATCGGGTGATAGACGGCCTCGGCCAGGAACCCTACGCCCATGACGAACAGCAGGGTGCCGAGGATGGCGCCAATGATCTTGTTGAGTTCGAACGAATCCATCGGGGTATCTTTAGCCTTTGACGCCGATTTGATGAACGGCGGAACAGCTAGAGGCCATAGCGAGCCCGCCCCGGCGCTTCAAGCCCCTGTCCCGACGCGGGCGGAAGATAGTCTGTCCCTCCCCATGGTGCAACGGGGTAACGCGCACTGCGACATAGTGGAAACAGGAGGATTCCTCTCAACATTGACTTGCCGCGAGCCGGGTCGCATTAAGGCGCGTTTTTCGCTTTGGAGTCCCAGTTCATGTCCAGAAAGATCGCGTTCCAGGGTGAGCCCGGCGCCTTCAGCCATGCGGCGGCACATGCGCTGTTTCCGGACGACGAAACGCTGCCCTGCACGACCTTCGAGGACACCATCGCCGCGGTGCAGAATGGCGACGCCGAATTCGGCGTGGTGCCGGTGGAGAACTCGCTCTACGGCCGCATTACCGATATCTACCACCTGCTGCCCAAGAGCGGCCTGTTCATCACCGGCGAGCATTTCCTGCGCGTTGAGATGAACCTGCTCGGCGTGCCCGGCGCGACGCTGGCCGATATCAAGTCGGTGCAGTCGCTCTCGGTGGCGCTCGGCCAGTGCCGGAAGTTTATTGCCAAGCACAAGCTCAAGACCATCAACGGCGTCGATACCGCGGGCTCGGCCCGTGAGATCTCCGAAAAGGGCGACAAGTCGGTGGGGGCCATCGCCTCGCTGTTCGCCGCCGAGGTCTATGGGCTGACCGTGCTGGCCCAGAACATCGAGGACGCGGCGCACAACACCACGCGCTTCCTGGTGATTTCAAAGAATGCCGATGAACCGGCGGCGGGGGCAGGCAAGGTGAAGACCACCTTCGTGTTCCGTGTCCGCAACGTGCCGGCCGCGCTCTACAAGGCGATGGGCGGCTTTGCCACCAATGGTGTCAACATGACCAAGCTCGAGAGCTACATGCTCGACGGCTCGTTCACCGCCACGCAGTTCTACGCCGATATCGAGGGGCATCCGTCGGATCGCTCGGTGCAGCTCGCTTTCGAGGAACTGCAGTTCTTCACCGACCACTTCCACGTACTGGGGGTCTACAAGGCCGCCTCGGCGACCTAGCAAGCTCGCCTTCGAGCTTGTCGGCTCAGTAGAAGTCGTCGTCCTCGTCGGCGCCGATGGTGAGGCCACCAGCTTCGACGCCCCAGTCGAGATCGTCGGATTTGTCTTCTTCGCGCCGGGCCTCGGCTTCGAGGATCTGGTTCTCGAACGCCGGCAGGTAGAGCGGCGCGCCGACCTCGCGGGTCGCGGCCCGCTGCATCTGGCTGAGGGCGATGAGTTCGTGCGGAACGCGGACTGACTTCAACATGACAAGCCTCCTAGGCTCGTGAAGTCCTTAGAATGCCCCCCAGTTTGTTAACAAGGTCTGAGGGATGCGTTCAGGTGGGGTCGGGGCCGACTTTGCACGTGATCCATCCAACCCACGGGCCGTCATCCCGGCGAAAGCCGGGATGTGGATTCTCGTTTGAAGTGCAACAGCTGGTTGGAGAAGGCTTCGGCTGGGGTGTGCCAGTCAAGGCATTTGCGCGGGGTGTT
>JBKJMF010000277.1:0-3733 GCA_046596525.1 Devosia sp.
CCTGAGCCGGGCGATCACCGTGGTTATCCTGATCCAGACGATCTTCCTGCTTGGCATCTTCGGCGAGATCTTCACCACCACCCAGGGCGGGCCGGGCAATGCCTCAACCACCCTGCCCTACATGATCTACAAGCAGGCGCTGATCGCCAAGGACATCGGCCGCGCCGCCGCCGGAGGGCTCATCGCCGTGATCCTCGCCAATATCGTTGCCATCTTCCTGATGCGCGGCATCGGCAAACATCTCGACGCCTAGAGGAGATCGCACCATGGCCCGCGCCGCTACCACCCAGCAGAAGATCGTCTATACCGCCGCCGCCTGGGCCGTGGGTCTGGTGATCTTCTTTCCCGTCCTCTGGACCATCCTGACCAGCTTCAAGACCGAAGTCAGCGCCGTGGCGTCGCCGCCGCAGTTCTTTGACGCGGACTGGACCCTCGAAAACTATGCCGATGTCTGGCAGCGGTCCGACTATCCGCGGTTCTTCTGGAACTCCGTGGTGATCTCGGTCGGCTCCACTCTCCTGGGACTGGCCATCGCCATCCCGGCCGCCTGGTCCATGGCATTCGTCCCGGGAAAGCGGACCAAGGACCTGCTGATGTGGATGCTGTCGACCAAGATGATGCCCGCGGTCGGCGTGCTGATCCCGATGTATCTGCTGTTCCAGCGCACCGGGTTGTTTGACACCCACATCGGTCTGATCCTCGCGCTGATGCTGATGAACCTGCCGATCATCATCTGGATGCTCTACACCTACTTCAAGGAAATCCCCGGCGAGATCCTCGAGGCGGCGCGGATGGACGGGGCCTCCCTGCGCAACGAAATCATCCATGTGCTGACCCCGATGGCCATTCCGGGCATCGCCTCGACACTGCTGCTGAACATCATCCTCTCCTGGAACGAAGCGTTCTGGACGATAACGCTGACCACCGTGGATGCCGCGCCCTTGTCGGCGTTCATCGCCAGCTTTTCGGCTCCGCAGGGCCTGTTCTACGCAATACTCAGTGCCGCCAGCACCATGGCCATCGCACCGATCCTGATCGTCGGCTGGTTCAGCCAGAAACAATTGGTCCGCGGCTTGACCTTCGGCGCCGTGAAATAGGGGATTTCAAATGGGTTCCATCACACTCGAACACGTCAACAAATCCTTCGGCACCCATGCGGTGATCCCAGATGCGTCGCTTGAGATTGGAGACGGCGAGTTCGTCGTCTTCGTCGGGCCCTCGGGGTGCGGCAAGTCCACTCTCCTCAGACTGATTGCCGGCCTCGAGGACACGACGTCCGGCATCATCAAGCTCGATGGCATCGATGTCACCGAAAAGGGCCCCGCCCATCGCGGCCTCGCCATGGTGTTCCAGTCCTATGCGCTCTACCCGCACATGACGGTGCGCCAGAACATCAACTTCCCGCTGAAGATGGCCAATCTCGACAAGGCCGTCGCCGACAAGAAAGTCGATGACGCCGCCCGCGTCCTGAACCTCACCGACTATCTCGACCGCAAGCCCCGCGCCCTCTCCGGCGGCCAGCGCCAACGCGTCGCCATCGGCCGTGCCATCGTACGTGAGCCCAAGGCCTTCCTGTTCGACGAACCGCTGTCGAACCTCGACGCGGCGCTGCGCGTCAACATGCGCCTCGAGATCACCGAGCTGCACCAGCAGCTCAAGACCACCATGGTCTACGTCACCCACGACCAGGTCGAAGCCATGACCATGGCCGACAAGATCGTGGTGCTGAACGCCGGCCGGGTCGAGCAGTACGGCACCCCGATGGATCTCTACAAACGCCCGGCCAACAAGTTTGTCGCCGGTTTCATCGGCTCGCCCAAGATGAACTTCTTCGAGGGCGCCGCCGCCGACAAGTACGGCGCCGCCACGATCGGCATCCGCCCCGAGCACATGCGCATTTCCAAGGATGCCGGCGATTGGGCCGGCCGCGTGGGGGTTGCCGAACATCTGGGCTCGGATACCTTCCTCCACGTGCATGTGGATGGCGCCGGCCTGCAGACGGTCCGCACCGAGGGCGACAACAGCTTCTCGCATGGCGATCCGGTCTGGCTCACCCCCGACCCCGAACGCATCTACCGCTTCGACCACTCCGGTCTGGCGTTGCGCTGAATACTGTCCAGGCCGTATCTGATAGGTGCGGCCTCATCTTGACGAGGTTGCCATGCCGATCGAACTTGCCGCCGACCAGCTTCCCGAGATTTCCGAGCTCGCCGCGGTTCCGCATTACCGGCAGTCGGACCTCACGGCGGGCATCCTGCATTTCGGCGTCGGCAATTTCCACCGCGCCCACCAGGCGGTCTATCTCGATGCGCTGTTCAACCTCGGTCTCGACCACGACTGGGCCGTGGTCGGCGCCGGCGTCCGCGACACCGACGCGGCGATGCGCTCGACCCTCGAAGCGCAGGACTGGCTGACCAGCGTCGTCGAGCAGGAAGCGCACGAAAGCCACGTGCGCATCACCGCCCCGATGGTGGATTTCCTGAAGCCCGGCGACACCACCGCCATCATCGGCAAGCTCGCCGATCCCGGAATCCGCATCGTCTCGCTGACTATCACCGAGGGTGGCTACTACATCGATCCGGCAAGCCAGCACTTCGACCCCACCCACCCCGACATCCGCCACGATGCCGAGCATTTCGACACCCCGCGCACCGTCTTCGGGCTGATGCTCGCCGGCCTGAAGCGCCGCCGCGACGCTGGCGTTGCGCCGTTTACGGTAATGAGCTGCGACAACATCCCCGGCAACGGCCATGTGGCGCAGAACGCCGTAGTGGGGCTGGCAAAGCTGGTCGCCCCCGAACTCGCGCAGTGGGTCGAAAGCTCCGTCGCCTTCCCCAGCGGCATGGTCGACCGCATCACCCCTGCCACCGGCGAGCGCGAGAAAAAACTCATCGCCGACCAGTTCGGCATCCAGGATCGCTGGCCGGTATTCTGCGAAGCGTTCAAGCAATGGGTACTGGAAGACAACTTCCCGCTCGGCCGCCCGGCGCTCGAGAGAGTCGGCGTACAGTTCGTCAAGGACGTCGCGCCGTTCGAGCTGATGAAGATCCGCATCCTCAATGGCGGCCACGCCACCATCGCCTATCCGGGCGGGCTGATGGACATCCATTTCGTCCACGAGGCGATGGAACAGCCGCTGATCCGCGCCTTCCTCGAAAAGGTCGAGCGCGACGAGATCATCCCCATCGTGCCGCCAGTCGCCGACACCGACCTCGCCGACTACTACAAGCTGATCGACCGGCGCTTCTCCAACCCCAAGATCGGCGACACCATCCAGCGCCTCTGCCTCGATGGCTCCAACCGCCAGCCCAAGTTCATCCTGCCCTCGGTGACCGACCGGCTGGCGCAAGGAAAACCGGTCACCGGCCTCGCCCTCGTCTCGGCCCTCTGGGCCCGCTACTGCTACGGCGAAACCGACAGCGGCAAACCGATCCCACCGAACGACCCGAACTGGGACCGCCTCACCGCACTGGCCAAACAAGCCAAGGCCGACCCCAAAGCCTGGCTGTCGATGACCGACATTTTCGGCGCCCTCGCCACCGACCCGGTCTACGTCGCCGCATTCACCCACGCGCTCTCGACGTTGTGGCAGGTGGGGACGAGGGAAACGCTGAAGCGGTATCTCGCTGGGACGCTGTAGCGGCGCCACGTACTCGGTGCCCATCTCCCCCTTGGCGGGGGAGAATGGAATTTCTTGGGCTTAGCCCTTCGCTAAGGGTTAGAAATTCCAAGA
>JBKJMF010000296.1:0-6338 GCA_046596525.1 Devosia sp.
GATCCAGATGAACATCCAGGAGATGGCGACCGCGACCCAGTATCGCCTGCCGGTCAAGGTCTTCATCCTCAACAACGAATATATGGGCATGGTTCGCCAGTGGCAGGAGCTGACCTATCAGTCGCGCTATGCCGAAAGCTATTCGGACAGCCTTCCCGACTTCGTGAAACTGAGCGAGGCATATGGCTGGAAGGGCATCCGCATCGACACGCTCGACCAGCTCGACGACGGCATCGCCGCGATGCTCGACCACGACGGCCCGGTGATGGTCGACTGCCGCGTTTCCAAGCTCGCCAACTGCTTTCCGATGATCCCCTCGGGCGCGGCGCACACCGACATGATCCTCCAGGCCAACGAAGTCTCCGGCGAGATGGACGACGAAGCGAAGGCGCTGGTCTGATGCACATCAAGGAAGAGCTCGCGCAGCGGCACACGCTGGCCGTCATCGTCGACAACGAGCCGGGAATCCTCGCGCGGATCGCGGGGCTATTCACCGCGCGCGGCTATAATATCGAGAGCCTGACGGTGTCTGACGTCACGGCCGATCAGGCGGTCAGCCGGCTTACGATCGTCACCTCCGCGTCCGATCACGTCATGGAGCAGGTGTTGGCGCAGCTCGATCGGCTGGTGCCCGTCCACAGCGTCACCGACCTGACTGCGCTCGGCCCGCACGTCGAGCGCGAGCTGGCGCTGGTGAAGGTGGCGGGCGCGGGCGACCACCGGATCGAGGCGCTCCGCCTCGCCGACGTGTACCGCGCCCGCGTGATCGACGCGACCACCTCGAGCTTCGTATTCGAAGTGACGGGCGGGCGCGAGAAGATCGACACGTTCATCTCGCTCATGCGCGAGGTCGGCCTCGTCGAGGTCGCCCGCACCGGCATCGTCGCCATCGCGCGGGGGCGCGAGGCGGCCTAAGAATTTTCACCGTCATCCCGGACTTGATCCGGTATCCAGAGTTACAAGCGATGCGCCTGTTGCTCTGGATTCCGGCTTCCGCCGGGATGACGAAGTTAGGGGAATACACATGCGTGTCTATTACGATCGCGACGCCGATCTCAATCTCGTAACGTCGAAGAAGATCGCCGTCCTTGGCTACGGCTCGCAGGGCCACGCCCATGCCCAAAACCTGCGCGACAGTGGCGTCAAGGATGTCGCCGTCGCGCTGCGTCCAGGCTCGGCGACCGCGAAGAAGGCCGAGGACGCCGGCTTCAAGGTGATGGCCAACAAGGACGCCGCCGCCTGGGCCGACATTCTGATGATCCTCGCTCCCGACGAGCATCAGGCGGCGATCTACGCCGACGATCTCCACGCCAATCTTCGCCCCGGCGCCGCGATCGCGTTTGCGCACGGGCTCAACGTCCATTTCGGGCTGATCGAGCCACGTGCGGACATCGACGTCATCATGATCGCGCCCAAGGGCCCCGGCCACACCGTCCGCAGCGAGTACGTCAGGGGCGGCGGCGTCCCCTGTCTCGTCGCGGTGCATCAGGACGCGTCGGGCAACGCTCACGACATCGCGCTTGCCTATGCCAGCGGCGTCGGCGGTGGCCGCTCGGGAATCATCGAGACCAATTTCCGCGAGGAATGCGAGACCGATCTGTTCGGTGAGCAGGTTGTGCTGTGCGGCGGTCTCGTCGAACTCATCCGCGGCGGCTTCGAAACGCTGGTGGAAGCCGGCTACGCCCCCGAAATGGCCTATTTCGAGTGCCTGCACGAAGTGAAGCTGATCGTCGACCTGATCTACCAGGGCGGCATCGCGAACATGAACTACTCGATCTCGAACACCGCCGAGTGGGGCGAGTACGTGTCGGGCCCGCGCATCATCACCTCGGAGACCAAGGCCGAGATGAAGCGCGTCCTGGCCGACATCCAGTCGGGCAAGTTCACCTCCGAGTGGATGCAGGAATACAAGGGCGGCTCCTCGCGCTTCAAGGCGACCCGTCGCCTCGCCGACGAGCATCCGATCGAAGTCGTGGGCGAAAAGCTGCGCGGCATGATGCCGTGGATCAAGGCGGGCGCGCTGGTCGACAAGGCCAAAAACTAAGCGGCTCGCACCGAGACCGGAATTCGAAAGGGGCCCGACGGGCCCCTTTCTCATCAGGCCCGGTGGCCCGCGCTCGTGATCAGTTTGATCAGCCGCCGCCCATGGCGCCCATCTGCGTCATCATCTGCAGCAGTTGTTCGACGTGCCAGACCTCGGCAAGCTTGCCGTCCTTGACCAGCCAGACGTCGATGGCCTGGAACTCGACCGGCTTGTTTGTTGCCGGCTTGCCCATCATCTCAGCGTCATTGGTGCCGCGCGCGGTCGAGATCACCGTCACATAGTCGCCGCTCACCAGCACCTTTTCGTTCGTGATCTGCATGTCCGAAAAGGACGCGGTAGAGCCCTTCATCGCTCCAACCATCATTTCTATGCCTTGTTTCGATCCCGGGTCAGCGCTGTGGTCGACCACGTCGGCGGCGATGAATTCGGGGAAGGAGTCGAAATTGCGGGCATTGACTTCAGTGTAGAACCGCTTGGCGAGTGCTTCGTTGGCTGCGTCGTCGGCGAACACCGGCAGCGCGGCGACAGCCAGCGCGACGGTAGCGATCAAAGTCAGCATTAGCTTTTGCATGTGGGCCTCCCTGTGCTTGATACGCACTGCCCAGGGCAAGAGACCGGGCCCCGTGGCAGAGCACGAAACCTGTCGCCAAGGGGCGACCCCGGCCTGATCCGATCCTAGCACGTTCCTAGTCCTGCCCTCATCAGGAGTTCGTGCACCGGCAAGCCCGTTCCGCCACGGATCGAATGGGCACGCAAGGCCAGCTCGACGGGGGCAAGCCATCCGCCGCGCGGCCGCTCAGGTTCCGTCGCCCTGCTTTTCCATCCGCTCCTTGGTCAGCAGCTCCAAGAGGCCAACCAGCCGGGTGATGTCTTCCTGGCGCAGCAGGTCGATCTTCTCGTGCAGCGCCTCGATGTCCAGTTCGGCGCGCAGGTTCACGTCGTAGTCGAGCTGGGCCTTCTGGCGGTCGATGGCCGACTGGCGGTTCTGCGCCATCATCAGGATCGGCGCGGTGAACGCGGCCTGGAAGCTCAGGACGAGGTTGAGCAGGATGAACGGATAGGGATCCCAGTGCTGCATCCAGGCGACGATATTCAGCACGATCCACAGCACCAGCAGCGCCGATTGCACGATGATGAAGCGCCACGAGCCGACGATGGCGGCGATTCGATCGGCGAGATATTCGCCGTAGGTGCGGGGCAGGGCGATCGGCGTGGCGTGCCGGAGAGTAAAGCGGCGGGCGGCGTCGGCCGCTGCACGATTGGGTTTTGCTTCGCTCATCTAGCGCCTCTCCGGGCAAATCGGTGTGGCTAAGTAGTAGCAGGTGCGAAGCCCGGAAACACGAAGGGCCCCGATCATCTCGGAGCCCTTCTAGTTTGGTATATCGGATACCGCTTGGCTATTCATGGCCGCGAGTCGGCGAAACGTGGTGCCGGCCGGAGCGCATCACCGCGAGGTCGGTGCGGGTGAGACCGATGTCGCGAAGCAGGTGGTCGTCGAACTTCATCAGGTCGGTGAGGACCCGCCTCTGCTGCGAACGGCGGAACATGGAGGTCAGGCTGAAGGCCATTTTTCATACTCAGGTTTTGGGTGGTGCCGGGATCGGCGAGCGGCTTATGCCCAGAAGGCGATGAACGCCTGATGAACTGTTTGGGCCTTAGCGGGCCATGCGGCGGAACCAGCTATTCTGCTTCTTGAGGTCGGCACGGGTGAGGCCGATATCGGCGAGCATATGATCGTCGAGCTGGTCGACGCGCGACGAGTGCGAACGCAGTTCCATGGTGAGGATGAGCGCGTCGGTGAACTTCATTTTCAGGCTCCGGGGCGGCGGGCTCGCCGGTGTTAGGGCGCTGAATGACGCAGGCCGATTGAACCGGTTCTGAATGAGGGCTTCAGGATGCGTGGAGCGGTGCGACGGCGTCGCCCGCAATCGCAATTTGCCGGAAGGAATCGTAGCGCCAGCGGAGGGTGTGGCAGTTGGCCCTCATGCTACGAGAACGGCCGAAGTCGAGGGAGGATTCGATGAGTTTCGAGAGCGATATCGCGCTGGTGGCGGAGCAGGAGAAGCGGCTGGTGTTCGGCCGCTTCGATGAAGCGACGGCATTGCAGCTGGGCGAGGACATCCGTCGGCTGGCCGAAGCCGCGAAGGCAACGCTGGTCATCGACATCCGGTTCTGGAACCGGCCGCTCTACTACTATGCGATGGCGGGCACCGGGCCGGACAATTTCGAGTGGGTGCGGCGGAAGAGCAATTGCGTCAAGCGCTTCAACCGCGCCTCCTACGCGCTGACGCTGCGCCAGAAGCGCGACAAGCGCGGCTTTGCGCCGGACGACAACGTCGATCCCACCGAGATCGCAGCGCACGGCGGCTCGTTCCCGATCCGGATCGAGGGGGTGAGCGTGGTGGGGACGATCACCGTTTCTGGCGTGCCCGGGCGGCATGACCATGGCTTCGTGGTGACCGCGATAGCCAATCATCTCGGCATCGATCCGGCGCCGCTGATGCTTCCCCATGAGGAGCCGGTTGCCGACTGACGGCTAGCTTGCCGACACGCGAGCCGGCTGGCTATATCGCGCCGCAGCAAAGGGAGCGGGACGACATGGCCACGGCAGACGATATCGCCAAGATCATCGAGCAGGAGCAGGGGCTCGAGTTCACGCAGTTCGACGAGCACATCGCGTTCTCGATCGGCGCGCGGGTGCGTGAGCGGGCGGTGCGTGAGAAGCTGGGGCTGGTGGTCGATGTGCGCACCTGGGACCGGCAGATGTTCTATGCCGCGATGCCGGGGACGACCGGCGACAACCCGAACTGGGTGCGGCGCAAGATCAACACCGTGCAGCGGCTACTGAAGTCGAGCTATCGCGTGGCGCTGGAGCAGGCCCGCGAGGACCGGCTGTTCGCACCGAACCGAGCGCTCGATGCGGCCGACTACGTGCTGGCCGGCGGGGCGTTTCCGATCCGCATGAAGGGTTTTGGCCCGATCGGCTGCGTCACCATTTCGGGGCTGCACGAGCGCGACGACCACCAGCTCGGCGTCGATGCAGTGGCGGACGAACTGGGGCTCGATAAGGCGGCCTTCGCGCTGGCGAAGATTTAGCTCGACGCCCCGCAAGCGCGGCTTGACAGCGTGATCACGGCCGCCGCAACTGCTGCCGGTCGCGGAGCCCGGAAATGAAACTCAACTACCTGCTGCTGGACGTATTCACTACGGAGCGACTCAAGGGCAATCCCCTTGCGGTCGTGCTCAAGGCGGACGGCTTGCTCGACAACCAGATGCAGGCGATCGCCGCCGAGTTCAACCTGTCGGAAACGGTGTTCATCCAGAAGGCACAGTCCGAGCGGCATGCCGCGGCGGTGCGCATCTTCACCCCGACAGTGGAGCTGCCGTTTGCCGGGCATCCGACGGTCGGCGCGGCGGTGGTGCTTGGGTTGCAGAACCGTTCCAGTGCGGTGCGGCTCGAGGAGAAGGTCGGCGTCATCACCTGCGTGATCGAGCGGATCGAGAAGGATATCGGGCTGGCACGTTTCGCGCTGCCGATGCTGCCCGAGGAGGCTGGCAAGGCGCCGAGCGCGGTGGCCATCGCGACGACGCTGGGGCTCGAACCGGAGGATATCGGCTGCGGGCCATATGAGCCGGCGCTGTTTTCGGCGGGCATGCCGTTCTACCTGCTGCCGGTCAGGGATGCGCTGGCGCTGAAGCGGATCCGGCTCGAACGGCGCGGTTGGGAAACGGTCTACCCCATCGGCCACCGCTCGATCTATGTGTTCACCCAGACGCCTGAGGAGCGGGGCAACGACTTCGCGGCGCGCATGTTCTCACCCGGTATGGGGCTGGGCGAGGACCCGGCAACCGGTTCGGCGGCCGCGGCGCTGATCGGGCTCATCGCCCGGCATACCGACAACGGCCAGCATGAGTTCCGCCTCCGTCAGGGTCACGAGATGGGGCGCCCGAGCCTGATCACGCTGCAACTGCGCAAGGAGAACGACAAGCTCATCCACGGTGGCATCGGCGGCCACGCGGTGATCGTGGGCGAGGGCGTACTCAACCTCGGCGACTAGTGTCGACAAAAATCAACTGACAGACTTGCAATTCTGTCAGTCGTCATCCACATGAGCGGTCTCACCACAAGGAGACTGGTCATGGATTATCGCACACTTGGGACATCGGGCCCCGTCGCATCCGCCCTCGGACTGGGCGCCATGGGGATGTCGGACTTCTACGGCCCGGCTGATCGCAGCGAGAGCATCGCGACAGTGCATGCGGCGCTCGATGCGGGCATCACGCTCATCGATAC
>JBKJMF010000357.1:0-3572 GCA_046596525.1 Devosia sp.
GGATCGATGAGGTGGATGTTCGGCACCCCGCCGAGCTGCGCCTTGACGACATTGCGGACGTTGGGGTTCGGATGCACCGGATAGACGATCTGCACGTCGCCGCGCGTCGCCAGCACCTTCAGGGCGGTGCAGATGCGCTCGATGCCGCCGTCGAAGTTCTCGCGGCGGTGGCCGGTGACGAGGATCAGGCGCTTGCTGCGATCAAGAAACGGAAAGCGCGCTGCCAGTTCGTCGCGCATCAGCCGGTCGTCGTCCATGGCGCCCGAGAAATGCAGCAGCGTATCGATCACCGTGTTGCCGGTGACGAAGATCCGCGCCGGATCCTTGCCCTCGGCGACAAGGTTGTCGCGCGCTTCGCTGGTCGGGGCGAAATGCCAGGTGGCGATGTTGCCGGCGATCAGCCGGTTCAGCTCTTCGGGGAAGGGGCTATCGATGTTGTGGCTGCGCAGTCCTGCTTCGATATGAGCGACCGGGATGCGCTTGTAGAACGCCGCTAGCGCCGCGGTCATCGCGGTGGTGGTGTCGCCCTGCACCATGACGATATCGGGCTTGGCCTTGTCCAACACCTCGGACATGCCGAGCAGCACCTTCGAGGTCACGTCGAATAGCGTCTGGCCCGGGGACATTACGTTCAGGTCGTAGTCCACCGGCATGCCGGTCAGCGCGATCACCTGGTCCACCATCTCGCGATGCTGGGCGGTGACGCAGATCTGGGTGTCGAAGTCGGGGCTGGCGAGCGCTGCCTGCGCGACGGGGAAGCATTTCAGCGCTTCGGGACGGGTACCGAACACGATCAGCAGCCGCTGCCTGCCGGGCCTCTGTGAGGGGGAATGGAAGTTCATACTCGCACCGCACTACCTAGTGTTCGCGTCTCACCTACGCGTTGCGGTGTACATATCGCGGTGTTTGCCTCGTGGTCGCCTTAACTCTTAAGCTATGATTAATACCGAATGCGCGTTTACCGAGGTCCATTTCTGCGTTTGTATACGTAAGTTCCTTGCGCTATGGCCTCTTCACTACGGCCGGATCGTGATGTTAGCAATTTGATTACAATTTTAATCATCATCGATACTTCGTCACCGCGTGTGTGGCATGGCGAGTTGTTACGGCGGCTCACTGCGTCCGGCTACCAGCCCCAGGTGCAGCACGCGGTCGTGGCGGGTGCCGGCTCCCTTTCGCTTGACCTGATTCTCGGGCTTGAGCGGTCACGCGCACCGCACTCCCTGGCGCTTGCTGCCCCGCCGCTTGCCGAGATCACGGGGCAGGGCCGTCCCGACCTGATCATCGACCTCACCGGGCGTGCCGCCAGCGGCGACGCCCCGACGCTCACCATCGACTTCAACGGCCAAAGTGACATTGCGGCCGGCCTCGCCGCGATGCTGGCCTCGGGCTTTCATCCGGAACTGAGGGCGCGACTCGATGGCGTCGCTGTCGCCGAGGCGCGACCGATGATCGGCGATCGCGTCTGGCTCAGCCGCGCCGCTTCCGATGTGCTGGCCGGCGCGGTGACGCTGATCGAGATGTGCGTGCAGCGCTTCGCCGCGGGCAAGCTGGCGCCGCTAGCCGATCCGGCGCCGCAGATGACGCAGCGGTGGGGTGATGACCTTCTCGCCCGCTACCTCCCGCATCTCGCTGCTGGCCTCGGCCGTCGCGCGCTGGCCCGCCTCACCACGCGCCGCCCGTTCTACTGGCGCACCGCCTACCGCCTGATCGACGGCCCCGGCATTGCCGAAACCCGCCGCATCTACGGCCAGCCCTTTACCGAACTCGCCGACGACGGCCAGCGCTTCTACGCCGACCCGTTCGTCATCGACCGGCAGGGCAAGCAGTACCTGTTCGTCGAGGAATACCCCTACGCGCTCGGCCGCGGCATCATCTCGGTCGCCGAGCTCGGTCCCGACGGCCGGTTCGAGACGCCGAGTGCGGTGCTCGAAGAACCGCACCACCTGTCCTATCCGCAGGTCTTCGCCCATGATGGCGAGGTCTACATGATCCCGGAATCGAGCGACGCCAACGAGCTGGTGCTCTACCGTGCCGCGCAGTTCCCGCATTCCTGGGTGCGCGAGGCGGTGCTGGTCGAGGGCGCCCGGCTCAATGACATGACATTCCTGATCCGCGACGATCACTTCTGGCTGTTCGGCACCGAGCAGCGCGGGCAGGGCAGTGCGTCGGATACCATGGTGGCCTATTCGGCCAAGGCACTCGCCGGCCCGTGGGCCCCACACCCGATGAACCCGATCCTGATCGATCGACGCGCCGCCCGGCCGGGTGGCCCATTCATCACCGGCGCCGATGGGCGAACCTACCTGCCACTGCAGGACGGCACGGACACCTATGGCGGCGGCCTCGGCATCGCCGAGCTGCTGGTGCTCACCGATGACGACGTGCAGTTCGGCCCGGTGCGGCCCACCGCAGCGGGCGAGGCCTGGGCCCGCTCCGGCATCCACACGCTCAGCCGGGCCGGCCGGATCGAGGTGATCGACAGTGCTGGCTGAGGATTTACCCTAACAACCGATTGCCCCGCCGTGCCCCGCGCAATCGTGGCACTCATCGCCATCCCGCCGCGAGGTCCATTGCATGACCCTGGTCGCTTCCACTGCCGATTATGCCGCCCCCGCCGGGTTCCACGCCACGCGGCTCAGCGGGCTGGACGACCCGTTCGTCCGGTCGTTTTCCCGCGCGGCCTCCACTGCCTTCTCCACCCGCGCCTTCCTCGCCGCGCTGTTCGGCACCATCGGCGCCGAAACAAGCGCGGAGCCGCTGCTGGTCGGTGTCAACGATGGCGACGGGCGTCCGGTGGCGCTGTTCCCGTTCTCCTTGCGCCGCGACGGCGGCCTGACCTGGGTCGAGGGCATGGGGCTGGGGGTAAGCGATTACTACGCGCCGGCCCTGGCCGAAGGCGTCGAGCTGGACGCCACCACCACCGCCGCGCTGTGGCGCGCCGTTCGCGCGGCGTTGCCGTCCGCCGACGTGCTGCGGCTGATCAACGTGCCGTCGGCGCTCTATGGCGAGCCGCACGCGCTTTCCGCCGCCCGCTTCATCACACCGATGGGCCATGCCGCCAGCGTGTTGCCGCTCGATGGGCTGGTGCTCGGGGAGCTCTCGGTGGCCCGCGACGTCCGCCGCAAGCAGAAGAAGCTCGCGGCGCTCGGTGATATCAGGTTCTTCGAAGCCACCAGCGATATCGAGATCGGCGAACTGATGGACGCGCTGGTGCGCTTCCGCCGCGATCGCTTCGCACAGATGGGCCGGCGCGACCGGCTCGACGATCCCGGCGTCGCCGCCTTCTACCGCCGCCTCGCCACCGAGCGGCAGGCGCGTGCCTATGGGCTCAGCGTCGGCGGCGAGATCGTCGCGGTGGTCTATGGCCTCGTGCACCAGGGCGTCTTCACCCTGCTGATCCCGACGATGAGCGCCGATGAGCGCTTCCAGGCCGGCTCACCCGGCCTCGTCTCGCTCTACCTGGCTATCGAGGCGTCCATCGCCGCGGGCGACCGGGTGTTCGACTTCAGCGTCGGCGACCTGTTCTACAAGACCCGCTTCGCCGTCGAGAAAGTCGAACTGCTCGAGCA
>JBKJMF010000415.1:0-4704 GCA_046596525.1 Devosia sp.
GACGTCGATGCCGTGATCGCCGACCAGTCGGCCGCCGCCGGCTATATCGGCGCCGATCCCGGCGCCTTCAAGCAGGTCGGCGAGCCGATCAAATCCGAACCGCTCGGCTTCATCCTCACCCCTGGCTCCGATCTGGTCGCGCCGTTCAACGCCGCGCTCGACGCCATGCAGGCCGACGGCACGCTGGATGCGCTGATCAAGAAGTGGTTCTTCGAGTACGGCCAGCAGAACTCGTAAGCGATTGCCGGGACGCGCCCTCGTGGCGCGTCCCGCTTCCATGCCCGCATCCCCCAACAAACGCATCTCTGAGTTCCCGTGGTGGCTGCTGGCCATCGCGCTGCTCGGGCTGACCATCCTCTGGGCCATCGTCGCGGACGAGGGCTATGCCGAGATCTTTTCGGTGCTGACCAAAGGCGTGGTGACGACGCTGTGGGTGACCCTCGTCGCCTTTGCCCTCGCCGGGATCCTTGGGCTGCTCGTGGCGCTCGCCCGCACCTCGGGCAACCCCTGGCTCACCCAGATCTCCACATTCTATGTTGAGATCGTGCGCGGCGTGCCGATCCTCGTGGCGCTGTTCTACGTTGCCTTTGTCGGCGCTCCGGCCATGGTGGTCGCCGCCAACTGGCTGCTGACACCGCTGCTGCAGGCCGAAATCATCGCGCCGCTGACGGTGCGCAATTTCGATTTCACCTGGCGGGCCATCGTGGCGCTGACCGTGTGCTACTCGGCCTTCATCGCCGAAATCTTCCGGGCCGGCATCGAGGCGGTGGATCGCGGCCAGGTCGAGGCAGCGAAGGCACTCGGGTTGTCGCCGTGGAATACCTTCCGCCACATCGTCGCCCCACAGGCGCTCCGCACCATCCTGCCGCCGCTGGGTAACGACTTCGTCTCGATGATCAAGGACTCGGCGCTGGTCTCGGCGCTCGGCGTGCAGGACATCACCCAGTTGGGCAAGGTCTACTCTTCGGGCAGCTTCAAGTTCTTCGAGACCTACAATGTCGTGGCGTTCCTCTACCTCATCATGACCATCTCGCTGTCACTCCTGGTGCGGCTGCTGGAGAAGCGGTTGAAACAATCGGAGCGCCAGTAGTTGCGCGGGACTGCCAGGGTCCCCACATCACGCCCGTCCGCAACCCGAACCCCTGGACCCGCAGCATGATCAAGCGCCTCGCCTCCCTCGGCCTCGCCCTCGTCCTCACCGGCGCGCTGGCGGCGTGCGGCAACAACAACTCCACCGATGTGGGGAGCGTGGGGGTCGACTGGACCGGGAATGACATCAATGTCGAAGCGGTCGCCGATCCCGGGGTGCAGGGCGTTATCTGCCATGTCGCCTATTTCAACCGCTCGCTGATCGACCGGCTGCAGCAGGGCAACTGGTTCGAGGATCCGTCCTATTCGGCGGTCGACTGCGCCGCCGCCGGCCCGGTCACCATCGGCAAGATCAACACCAGCAAAGGCGGCGAGGAGATCTTCCAGCAGGCCCGCTCGCTGATCTGGAAGAGCCTGCGCGTGTCGCGCATCTACGACGCCGAGAACAATTCGCTGGTCTATCTCGCCCACTCGCGCGAGCTGCAGCAGGGCTCAGGCAAGATGTCGCTCTCGGTCGTGCCGCTCACCGGCCTCGACGTCACCTGGACCAATGGCGCCCCAAAGGGCGCAGTAGTCGCACCGGCAGCTCCGGCTCCGGCAGGCACCGCGGCGGGCGGCATCTGAGGTCGGTCAAACTCTAATCAAGCCCGACGGAAACGGGCAACGCCGAGGCAAGACCTCGGCGCGCACCCTCCAACGGACGCCCGCAAAGGGCCCCGGGAGGCACGATCATGTTCAGCTGGTTGCCACCATTGCAGCAAGGCCCGGCGACTGTCTTCGCTGCGCTGCTCCTGATCGTCGTGATCTTCCTCATCGCCCGTGTGGCGCGGCTCAGTCAACCACTGGCGTTAGCCGTGGCGCTCACCCCGCCAATGGCGCTCGTGATTGCCCTCGAGCACAGCCTCGCCGTAGGGCTCATCTGAAGAGCAACCCTCCGACCTTGCCGCCCGACCCGCTTCGCGAGGAAGCGATTGTTTCGCCTTGACCCCAAAACACAAAAAGATTTCATGCCGCGCGGTCGCAATCGACCGAGGCGCGGCCGATATTGCCTGCGGTACGCGATAGAAGCGGCAACGACCGCACCAAGGAGTTCATCATGGCAATTCTCATCGGCGATACCGCCCCCGATTTCGAGGCGGAGACCACCGAAGGTCGCATCCGCTTCCACGATTACATCGACGGCAGCTGGGCCGTGCTGTTCTCGCACCCGAAGAATTTCACCCCGGTCTGCACCACCGAGCTCGGCTACACCGCCAAGCTGAAGCCCGAGTTCGACAAGCGCGGCGTCAAAGTGCTGGGCCTCAGCGTCGACAAGCTGGAGAACCACGCCGGCTGGGCCGCCGATATTGCCGAGACGCAGGGCGCGACGCTCAACTTCCCGCTGATCTCGGACGTCGAGGGCGAAGTCGCCCGCAAGTACGACATGATCCACCCCAACGCCGATAACACGTTGACCGTGCGCTCCGTCTTCGTCGTCGGGCCGGACAAGAAGGTGAAGCTCAAGATCGAGTACCCGGCGTCGACCGGCCGCAACTTCGACGAGATCCTGCGCGTCATCGACAGCCTGCAGCTTACCGCCAAGCACCAGGTAGCGACGCCGGTGAACTGGAAGGCCGGCGAAGACGTGATCATCGTCACCGCCGTCACCGACGAGGCAGCCCGCGAGAAGTATCCGGACGGCTGGAAGACGCTGAAGCCATACCTGCGCATCGTGCCGCAGCCACGCGCCTGATCCCGCGTCATCTCTGAAATTCGAACGGGCGGTCCTTAACGACCGCCCGTTTCGATTCAGGCGTTGCCGCGCAGCGCCCGGTTGATCGAGCCGAGCAGCATGACGATGCGGCCGAGCCCCATCAACACCAGCCCGCCGACAAACGGCAGCACCGCCCATTGCAGTAACCGCGCTACATCGACCAATGCGCCGAGCAGGTCGGAGCCGGGCGAGTCGAGCGCCCCGTTGATCATCTGGATCAGGCCAGGTGCACCAAAGCCAGCGACGACGAGCGTCGCCACCACCGCAATCAGCCCAATGACATAAAGCAATGCCGCAACCATTCTCGCCCCCTCAGCGCTTGGAGGCGACAGTTAAGAAGTCCTGAACGAGTTCGTCAACATCTGCTCAAATCCCAAGCTCGGCTCGCAGTTTTCGCGTCAGCTTGCCGGCGATCAGCTTGTGCGACTCGCGGATGTAGCCCTCGATGAACTCCGGCTCGAGCGCACCGGGAGAAACACGCACCCACTGGCGCTTGGCAAAGTAGGCCGCCTGCTCGATGCCATCGAGCTCGGTCAGCCCATCGAAGGCGATCTCGCCGACCTTGAACACGATGTCGCCCGAGCTATCGCCGAGCAGGCAGAACACCTTGCCGCCGACCTTGGCGACATAGGCCTCCCACTGCTCGTGCAGCGTCACCGCCGGCAGGCTACTGACAAAGGCGGCGTAGCCGTCACGCTCATGCAGGCTCACTGCCACCGCTCCAATCAGATCTGATCGTGCCGAACGAACAGGCGCGTCTTTCGCGAGCGGCCCGCCCAGGCGAGTAGTGCGCCGGGAACAGCCAGCACAACCCATCCGGGGAAAGCGAGGATCGCCTCAGACACTGGCTCGAGCACCATGCCAAAGAAGCGACCAGCCAGAAACGCGCGCACCACCACCAGGCTGTCGGCGTTAAGCCAGGCCCAGTTCTCGGCCAGCGAGGTGAACACCAACTGGCTAGCGCCGAGCGAGCGCGTGCCGTCGATGATCAGCAGGATCAACGACACACCAAGGAGCCAGGTGCCCAAAAGCCTGAGAAAGAGCCGCATCGAGGTCCGTCGCGTCCAGATGCGCCGAGCGGTTCCCAATGCTCCGCCAGCTGCGTCGCACTCCTTTTGCCACGCGGGCCGCGCGGCGGACAAGACAACTTTGCCGGACACCCGCCGCAATCGCCCTAATCAGCGTGTTATGTGCCTTGCGGTGACGACATCGATGAGTATATTGCGCCCGCTCCGGCAGGCTCAGGCCCCGGACACGCAGACCCGGGCCCGCCCGGCTCGCTGCATGCGGAGAGATGGCCGAGTGGTCGAAGGCGCACGCCTGGAAAGTGTGTAGGCGGGGAACCGTCTCAAGGGTTCGAATCCCTTTCTCTCCGCCACTTGCCCTCGCGAAAGCGTTCTCCCGATCCGGCTGCGGCCGGATTTTCTTGTTGTTTTCGAGGGTTATGCGGGAAGGGCTGAGCACTGGCCTCAGTGCCAGGAGGCCCGGAAGCCTTCTCTTGGGGCCGATATTCTCCGGACCTGTTGCCTGCGCTAGTTTGGTGAATTTCCGCCAAGGCATTGAAATTGCATTGGTTAATTGTCCGCCAACTGAACACTCCGATTTCAGGGACGCTCTTCCAGAAGGAACAGAAATCGAACTTTCGCTAGGCGCGGTGTCGAAGTCGGTTCGGGAGGACGCTCATAGATGCCCAAGGATCGGATGCTGGATGCAGGCGCTGCCGCTCCTCGTGATCGCGACGCTCTCGCTGTTTGCCGCGCAAGAGCATGTCGAGGCATTGCTGTTCCAGCGGCGAATGAAAACCGCTGATCACGCAACGCCCGGTATCGCGCCACACCGCCGTCTGATCGAAAGCCTTGGGG
>JBKJMF010000538.1:0-3575 GCA_046596525.1 Devosia sp.
CATTGCCTACCTCAACCTCGACGAGGTGATCCGCATCATCCGCGAGGAAGACGACGCCAAGGCGTCGCTGATGGCGACGTTCGAGCTCAGCGACGTGCAGGCCGAGGCCATCCTCAACATGCGGCTCCGCTCGCTGCGCAAGCTCGAAGAGATCGAGCTGCGCAAGGAGCACAAGGAGCTTACCGAGGAAGAGATGCATCTCGAGGCGCTGATGGCGTCCGACCGTAAGCAGTGGGGCGAGATCACCACGCAGATCAACGAGTTGAAGAAGGCGTACCCGAAAGTCGATTCCAAGGGCCAGCCGCATCCGATCGGGCGCCGCAAGACGGACTTCTCCACGGCCACCGAGATCGACCACGACGAAGTCGCGACGCAGATGATCGAGCGCGAGCCGATCACCGTGATCCTCTCCGAGAAGGGCTGGATCCGCTCGATGAAGGGCCACGCCACCGAGATCGACGAGAAGGGTTTCAAGACCGGCGACCGGCTGAAGCTCCATCTCCACTGCCAGACCACCGACAAACTGCTGCTGCTCTCCACCGACGGCAAGGTCTTCACCCTCGCCGGCGACCGCCTGCCTGGCGGCCGCAGCCAGGGCGAGCCGGTTCGGCTGATGGTCGATATCGAGGAAGGCCAGGACCTGGTCGACCTGTTCGTCTATCGCCCGGGCCGCAAACGCGTCATCGCCTCGCGCAAGGGCGACGGCTTCATCGTCGCCGAGGACGAACTGATCGCCAACACCCGCAAGGGCAAGCAGGTGCTCAACGTATCGGACAACGAAGAGGCGCGGCTACTGGTGCCGGTCGAAGGCGATATGGTCGCGGTGATCGGCGAGAACCGCAAGATGGTGGTGTTCCCGCTCGACCAGCTGCCCGAAATGGGCCGCGGCAAGGGCGTCCGCCTGCAGAAGTACAAGGATGGTGGTCTCTCGGACCTCAAGACCTTCCCGTCCGCAACCGGGCTAACCTGGACCGACTCCTCTGGGCGCACCTACACCAAGACGGCGAGCGAATTGACCGAATGGTTGGGCGAGCGCGCCTCCGCCGGCCGCCAGCCGCCGACCGGCTTCCCGCGCAACAACAGGTTCGTTGGGTAGTGCCGGGTCGCGACTGCGTTCTGTTCGTCACGCACCGGTGGAGCGCCAGTATCGCCGCGCACTACGCTCGGCTGCAGCGCGAGGCCGGGACGGTGCTCGACGTCCATCTGGTGTTCCAGGCCCAGCGTCCCGACGCAGTTCCGGCCGGCCCGGATGCCGTCGTGGTCACGACCGCGGAGATCGCCGCGGCATTTCCCAAACGGTTCAACGACCACGCCAACTGGACTATCCACTGCGCCGAGCTGGCCTGGATGACGGCCGCCAACAGGGCGCTGCTGGCTGGGTACGAGCGCGTGTGGGCGGTTGAGTACGATGTCGACTTCAGCGGCAACTGGGCCACGTTCTTCCGGGCTGCGGTCGGGTATGACGGCGACCTCCTGGGCATCGACTTGCGACACCGTGATAGTGACCCAACCTGGCCCAACACGGATGGGTACATACAGCCCGGCAATGTACCCGCCGATCCGCTGCTCGGGTTCTTCCCAATTGTCCGTGCCAGCCGCGGGCTCATCGACAGCTACGTCAGCAATGTCGAAAAAGACGGCTGGACGGGACATTTCGAGATGGTGCTGCCGTCTTTCGCGCTCGCCAAGGGCTTCAGCGTCGGCGAGATCGGCGGCGACACCTCCTACACCCCGAGCGAGCGGCGCGGTTTGCACTATACCACGGTGGCCACGGCCGGTCGGCCGGCGGCGACGTTCCAGTTCCGGCCGCCTCGCTCGTTCCGCTATTTCGGCGAGGCGCCGCAGGCGTTCCGCGAGCCCGACCGGCTATACCATCCGGTAAAAACGGACCTGACGCTCAGTGAGCGCTGGCAGTTCACCCGGCAGAAGCTTGGGCATCGCTGGGTGGCGTTTCGCAACCGTTTGCTGCGGCGTACCTAGAAGTCCCGCCAAAGCTGCTGCCGGCAAGCCATGCCAGACCTGACTGAGACGAGCTTGACGATGACCAGTTCCAACCGACGAGACTGCGCCATCTTCCTCACGCATGTCTGGCAGCCTGAAATCGCCGTGCACTACGCCCGGCTCAAGCGGGAGGCCGGCGCAGCTCTGGACGTGTTTCTGGTCTATCAGTTGAAGGACGATGCGGCGACCATACCCGAGGGAATGAAGCCGGACCTTGTGGTTCGCATGGCCGACAGCGCCCGGCTCTTCCCGCTTCGCTACGATGAGTTTTCGCAACGCCCGAACCCATGGGGCTATGTCGACCTGGTCTGGATCACGGCGTTTCTCGACCCGCTCCTCGCGGCCTACGAACGGCTCTGGCTGGTCGAGTACGACGTTGATTTCTCCGGAGACTGGGCGACTTTCTTCGACGCCGCCGCCGAGTACGAGGGGGATCTGCTCGCGGCCCGTATCCGTCCGCTCAGCGCCGATCCGACGTTCTTCTTCGCACCGATCTACCGCCAGCCCGAGACGGCGCCAGGAGATCCGCTCATTGCGTTCATGCCGATTTCGCGCTTTTCGCGACGGCTACTCGAGCACTATCGCCAGACGCTGCTGCCGCCGGGGTGGCATGGACACTTCGAAATGGTGCTGCCCTCGATGGCGCGAGCGGACGGGTATGTGGTTGAGGAGATCGGCGGAAGCGACGCGCTGACGCCCCCAGAGCGCCGGGGGCTTCACTACGACGGCACGTTTGCAGACCTCCACTCGAGGAACACCACCCACGCGTTCAGACCGCCCAGGGGCCACAGGTACTTCGTGAATGCGCCCCGCAGGTTTCGCCAAAGGGACCGGATCTATCACCCCATCAAGGTTGGCGTTTCGCTGCGCCAGCGACTGCGCGAGCGGCTGCACCGGCGATTTTTGCCGCAACTCCAGCAATTGCGGGCGTTCTCCCGCTGGCTGCGAGGCAAGCCGTGAAGGCTACTCCAGCCGCTTCCAGCCCAGCGGGCCGCGCTGCACTTCGAGCGGCCGAAACTGTCCTTTGTAGGCCATCTTGGGCGAGTCCTTCACCCAGTAGCCGAGGTAAACGTAGGTGAGAGCGGCGAGCTTCACCTGCTCGATGTGGTCGAGGATCAGGAGGTTCCCGAGGCCGCGTTTGTCGAGCGCCGGGTCGTAAAAGCTGTAGACCATCGACAGGCCGTCGGGCATCACGTCGGTCAGCGCCACCGCTACCAAGGGACGCTGCGGGTGCGAGGTCAACCGGTACTCGACCACCACGGTTTGTACCGGGGTGTCCTCGACCATGTACTCGTAATCGACGAAGCTCATTTGCGTCATGCCGCCGCCAGCGTGGCGGGCGTCGAGATAGCGCTTGAACAGCGCGAACTGCTCGGCGGTGGCCCGCGGCTGGCACACCTCCACCGCGACATCGGCATTGGCCTTGAGGATGCGACGGTAGCGCGCCGAGGGCTGGAATTCCTGCGCCACGATGCGGACCGACTGGCAGGCCGAACAGCCATCGCAGGCCGGGCGGTAGATCAGGTTCTGGCTGCGGCGGAAGCCGTTATCGCTCAGCAGATGGTGGAGCGAAG
>JBKJMF010000004.1:0-9234 GCA_046596525.1 Devosia sp.
CACCAGAACCCGGCCGATGGCCTTCGCATGACCGTCTCGGCCGGCGCCAATGTCGGCGAGCGGATGATGGCGGTGGGCGACCGGCACTACGGCAAGATCCGCTCGACCGCCATCGAGAGGCTTGGCCGCGTCGAGATCGCCGAGGACCGCGTCGACGACGAGCCGCGCGCCTTCTCCGGCGGCATGCGGCAGCGTCTGCAGATTGCCCGCAATCTCGTGACTCATCCGCGTCTCGTGTTCATGGACGAGCCGACCGGCGGGCTCGACGTTTCGGTGCAGGCGCGCCTGCTCGACCTGATCCGTGGGCTGGTGTCCGACCTCGGGCTCTCGGCCATCATCGTCACCCACGATCTGGCGGTGGCGCGGCTGCTGTCGCACCGGATGATGGTGATGAAGGACGGCTACGTCATCGAGCAGGGTCTCACCGACCGGGTGCTCGACGATCCGCGCGAGCCCTACACACAACTTCTCGTTTCCTCGATCCTGCAGGTGTGACGATGACCGCTCTCCTTTCGGTCGCCGAAGTGGCGAAGAGTTTCACCATGCACCTGCGCGACGGCATCGTGCTGCCGGTGGTTTCGGGCGTGGGGTTCGAGGTGAATGCCGGCGAGTGCGTCGTGCTCGGTGGCCCCTCGGGCGCCGGCAAGTCGTCGCTGCTGAAGATGGTCTACGGCAATTACGGCGTCGATGCCGGCTCGATCGCGCTGCTGCATCATGGCCAGCCAGTCGATCTCGCCACCGCCAGCCCGCGTACTGTGCTCGACCTGCGGCGCGACACCATCGGCTATGTCAGCCAGTTCCTCCGCACCGTGCCGCGCGTCACTACTGTCGACGTGGTGGCCGAGCCGCTGGTCAGCCGCGGCACGTCGCGCGACGAGGCCACCACGAAGGCCCGAGAGTTGCTGGCCCGGCTCAACCTGCCGGAACGGCTGTGGTCGCTGCCGCCCGCCACCTTCTCCGGCGGCGAGCAGCAGCGCGTGAACATCGCCCGCGGCTTCATCACCCCGCATCCGGTGCTGCTGCTCGACGAGCCGACCGCGTCGCTCGATGCCACCAACCGTGCCGTGGTGGTCGATATGATCGCCGAAAAGAAGCGCGCCGGCGTCGCGTTGCTCGGCATCTTCCACGACGAGGAAGTCCGCGCCCAGGTCGCCGACCGGATCGTCGATGTCACCCTGTTCGCCCCAAGGAAAGCCGCGTGAAACTCTCGGAGACGCCTGTCATCGACCCGACCGCGAGCGTCAAGGATTCCGTCCTCGGCAAATACACCGAGGTCGGCGCCAACTGCCACGTCAACCACTCGACCCTGGGCGACTATTCCTACTGCGTCGAGGGCACGCAGATCGCCTATGCCGAGATCGGCAAGTTCGCCAACATCGCGGCGAACGTCCGCATCTACGCCAGCAAGCACCCGATGCAGCGCGCCTCGCTGCATCACTTCACTTACCGCTCGAGCTGGTACTTCGAGGGCGAGGCCGACGACGCCGCGTTCTTCGAGTGGCGCGCCGATAACGGCATCAGTATCGGCCACGACACCTGGATCGGCCACGGCGCGGTGATCATGCCTGGCGTCAAGGTCGGTAACGGCGCCATCATCGGCTCCAACGCGGTGGTCACCAAGGACGTTGCGGACTTCGCCATCGCGGTTGGTGTCCCCGCCAAGCCGATCCGCCAGCGCTTCCCCGACCCCATTGCCGACCGTCTGCTGGCGCTCGGCTGGTGGGACTGGGAGCACGAAAAACTGCACCAGGCCCTGCCGGATTTCCGCGCCCTGGAGATCGAGGCCTTCCTCGAGAAGTACGAGTAAGGTCTTTTGCGATCCGTAGTGATCGCACTATTGTCGAACGAGCCCATTGCTCAAACTCCCTCCTGATTGAGCGGGGGCGGGGTTTCGTGAACAAATCCATCAACAGTCTGGCGGTGGCATTCATCGTCTTCGGGATCGGCGGCGCGATTGTCATCGCGTCGCACTTCATCGGCATCCTCAACTACGACGTTTGCTGGCAGGGGTCCGAAAACAACTGGGTGAGCTCCCACCTGGTCAGCTGCCTTGGTCCGTATGATCTCAAGAAGCAGGTCGGGTTCGGCCTCGCGTTCAACTGGTCGGTGGGCCTGACCTGCCTGTTCCCCTTGTTCATCTACTGCGTTTGCGAGACTGCGAACGCAGGGCGCTGGGGCATCGAGGAGATGTATGAGCGCCGCATGATCGTGACGTTGAAGTGGACAAGGCCGCAGAAGAGCAGGATAGCCGCCCTGGTCCGACGGCGGACCGTGATGCTGGCAATCTCGGTCGCAGTCGTCGCGCTTCTGGTGACGGCCTTTGTTCCATTCGAGTACAACATCGTTGTGGGCGAGTATTACGGGCAGCCGAACGAGGTTGCGGCCTTCGGTCTGCGTCACCCGGAACGCGAAGCGGACTGGTCGATCGCCGCTCCAATCTGCAGGCATGTGGAGGCGGTCGCCGGCGCCTGCGAGCGCGTCTCGGAGAACTACGATCTCAACGGCATGTTCGCGGCAGCGGTCTACGCCTATCTCGTTTATTTCGGATGTGTGGCCGCCGTGGGATTCATGCTCGCGTTCGGCATCTATGTCCGCTTCTTCTTTTCGGCCGAGCTGCGCGACACGGGCCTACAGATCGTGCCGGACCCGGGGTCAGACGACAAGCGACGTGGTTTCGAGGTGCTGGAGCCGTTCTTCGTCCACGCCGTCGCCGGGTGCTTCGTGCTGTTCGCCATGGGCTACCTCGTCAACCTGCAGAACGTGTATCTGAGGACGGCGGACACAGACATTTTCGCGTTGATCGCGCCGTTTCTGACCGAGGTTGACGCACTCAGTCTTTCCGGGATCCTGACCGCGATGCAGAAGGCGATCAGCGAGCAGCTCCTCGTCGTCAATGGCAACAGCGTTGCCGTGACCGTTCTGGGATTGCTGTTCTTCCTGATCATGGTTTCGGCTGCCGCGGCAGCACTCGGCATCACGGCACGCCGCGGTCGGGACAAGATCACTGAACTGCTGGAAGGCTCGGACGACGACCGCCTGGAACTGTCCTACGTGCTCGGCGCCACCACTCCAGACGCAGCGCTGGAGGCAATGAAGGATATAGATTTCTGGCCCATGCGCTGGCCGCGCCTGAATGCGATCCTCGCCTGGCTTGTCTTGGCGATGCTGTCGTTGGTGTTCGTGACTATTGGGTTCTACCTGATCTGCCTGGGCCTCTTCTTCGTAGTCAAGCTGGCGGTGTTCAAGTAGGCGGCGACGGCACCGGAAGGCCAGCCAAGCGCTCGCAGCAAGGAACTGAGCTGGATGTCGACTGACCGATTGTATTTGAGTGCGGTGGATTACTACGCGGGATCAATGCCTTGCGAACGATGAGCGCGGCCTTTTCCACTGTCATGAACACGTCACCGAACCTTCATCTGCGCTTCGCGTTGCGGCCTTAGGTGTTGGCCCCGTCGATTGGACGGGGTTCCCGCATGCTGAAGATTTCACAGGTTACACGTCGCTTCGGCGCCAAGGTGGCGGTCGACAACGTCAACCTCGAAATCCCCGCCGGCCAGATGGTCGGTGTCATCGGTCGCTCGGGCGCCGGCAAGTCGACCCTCTTGCGCATGATCAACCGGCTGATCGACGTTAGCGAAGGCAGCGTCGAGTTCGGCGGGCTGGAAGTCTCGTCGCTGCGCGGCCAGGCGCTGCGCGACTGGCAGCGCGATTGCGCCATGATCTTCCAGCAGTTCAACCTGGTGCCGCGCCTCGACGTCATCACCAACGTGATGCTCGGCCGGCTCAACCGCCGCAACACCATTCTCAGCCTGCTGCAGATCTTCTCCGAAGAGGAGCAGTTGATGGCACTCAAGGCGCTGGAGCGGCTGGATATCGCGCAGACCGCCAGCCAGTGGGCGCAAACCCTGTCGGGCGGCCAGCAGCAGCGCGTCGCCATTGCCCGGGCCCTGATGCAGGAGCCCAAGGTCATCCTCGCCGACGAGCCGATCGCCTCGCTCGATCCGCGCAACGCCAAGATCGTCATGGACTCGCTGCAGGCGATCAACGAGGAGCAGGGGATCACCGTGATCACCAACCTCCACACTCTCGATACCGCCCGCAACTATTGCGAGCGCATCATCGGCATGGCCGCCGGCCGCGTCGTATTCGACGGCACCCCCGAACAGCTCACCACCGACGTGGCGCGCGAACTCTACGGCGCCGACGGCCTCGAAGAGGCGTTCTCCGAGGCAATGACCTCTACCAGCCTCGAGGACATCGTCCCGAAGCGAAAGAAGAAGAAGCATCCGGAACTGGCTGCGGCTGCCCTCGAGGCGCCGCTGGCCACCGCCGGCCTGCCCAACTGACATAACCAATTCCGCGTCTGCCGGTTGGCCGCCTGCTCGCGCGGCGGCCGGTAGGCACGGAGCCAATCGCGTCACCAAAGGAGACATCCATGTCTGCAATCCGCAATGTGATGATGGCCGGCGTTGCCATTTTCGCCATCGCCACCCCCGCCTTCGCCCAAACCGATGTGATCCGCATCGGCCTGCTCGGCGGCGAAAACGAAGCCGATCGCCTGGCCGACAACCAGTGCCTGATCGACAAGCTGCCGGCCGCGCTCGGCGTCAAGGAAGTGAAGCTGTTCCCGGCCGCCGACTATAACGGCGTCATGCAGGGGCTGCTCGGCGGCACCATCGATATCGCCGGCCTCGGCGCCTCGGCCTATGCCGGCGTCTACCTGCAGGATCCGGACGTCGTCGAGCCGTTCCTCACCAACGTGCAGACCGACGGCTCGACCGGCTACTACTCGATCGCGCTCGCCCGCAAGGATTCGGGCATCACCGATATCACCCAGGCCAAGGGCAAGCGTCTTGGTTACGCTGACCCCGACTCGACTTCGGGCTACCTGGTGCCGCTGACTGCGCTGCCCGCGACGCTTGGGGCCAAGCCGGACGAGTTCTTCGGCTCGGTCGACTTCGGCGGTGGACACGAGAACCTCGTGCTCGCACTGCTCGACAACAAGTTCGACGTCGCGACCACCTGGGGTTCGGGCGTCGGCGAGTTCTCCGAGGGCTACACCTCGGGCAACATCCGCTCGATGGTCGACAAGGGCATGCTCGACATGGAAGACGTCGTCGAGGTCTGGCGCTCGCCGCTGATCCCGAACGGCCCGCTGGTCTATCGCAAGGACCTGCCGCAGGACATGAAGGACAAGATCGTGAAGTTCTACTCCGAGCTTCCGACCACCGACTACGAGTGCTTCCGCTCGGTCGAGAACGGCGACTTCAAGAGCTATACCCCGGTGACCGTCGAGTTCTACCAGCCGATCATCGACGCCCGCAGAGCCACTATCGGCGACTGAGTTCTAGTCCACTTGCGACCGGCGGCGTCCCTGACGCCGCCGGTTTTCCATGACCTGGCGGGGGCCATATGAACAGCACCACAGCAAAACATCACGGGCCGCTGTCCGATGGCACCAAGATCGTCCATGACCACTATCGCAGCCTGATGCGGACGCGTCGGCTCTACACGATCATTGCGGTCGGCACGCTAGTTGCCTTCCTCGCGGCGGCGTTGTGGTTCGCAGACGCGTCGAACGCGGGCCGGTTCTTTGAACGGCTGCCGTTCTTCTTTGACTATTTCATCCACTTCCAGCCCAACGATCCGATGGAGATCGTCCGGGCCATGTTCGACCTGCCCTCGCCCTATGACGACGGCTCACTGAAGTACAACTATCCGGAAGGTCGGGTGGCGCTGTTCGGCGACTTCTACCTGCCGGAATATTTCTACCAACTGCTGGTCACTATCAACATCGCCGTCGTTGCGACGATGACTGGTGCGGCGCTGGCCTTCGTTCTCTGCTTCTTTGCGGCCAGCAATTTGGTCGGCTCGAGAGCCGTACGCTTCGGCGTTCGGCGCTTCCTCGAGCTGTTGCGCGCCTTTCCGGAGATCGTAATCGCCGGCTTCCTGGTTGCAATCCTTTCCCTCGGTCCTCTGGCTGCTGTCGTCGCAGTGGCAGTCCACACCGTCGGCGCTCTCGGCAAGATGTTCTTCGAGGTCGTCGAGAACGCCGACATGAAACCGGACGAAGGGCTGCGGGCCGCCGGCGCCAGTTGGCTGGAGCGCGTGCGCTACGGCATGGTCCCGCAGGTCATGCCCAACTTCGTCTCGTACGCACTGCTGCGCACCGAAATCAACGTCCGTGCCTCGACCATTATCGGTGCGGTCGGCGGCGGTGGCATCGGCGAGCTGTTCCGGCTCTCGATCGGCCAGGACCATGCTGCCAAGACCTACGCCATCATCATCCTGCTATTTCTCACGGTGATCCTGATCGACTGGATTTCCGGGTACCTGCGCAAGCGCCTTGTCGGCAACGCCGCCTTCCAGTTCGGGGTCTGAACCATGGCCAGCATCACGCTCAGTTCCGAAGAAGCGCGTGCCATCAAGCTGCGCCACCCCGAGGTTTTCCATCGACCTCTGCTCGCACGCCTCCCCGTGCCGTTGACCC
Organism: Devosia sp.; assembly: GCA_046596525.1. GTDB lineage: Bacteria > Pseudomonadota > Alphaproteobacteria > Rhizobiales > Devosiaceae > Devosia_A. Next base: position 6,491 of record JBKJMF010000004.1, read on the forward strand.
TCGTCGCGGTCGCCGCCTACGTCCTGTTCTGCTTCTTCTCCTTCTTCAACGTCCCGGCTGTCATCGCCAACGCGAACTGGGAACGCGCAAGCACCTACATTGCCGATTGGTATTCGTGGGAAGCCAATCCACGCTTCCGATTTCGCAACGACGGCGTCGAGCTTGAGTGGACGCGCTCGCTTCTCGGTGACAATCCCGATCCAGACTGGATCGAGCGTACCGACGCCGGTTATGCAGTGACCTTCAATAGCCCCGCGAACCGGGTAGAAGTCAGTCCTGAACGCGTTGTGGCAGTTATCGGCGGACGGGAATACGTCGTGGCGATCACGGAGGCAGGTGCCGAGCTTCCCGCGGATGCACCAGCGAATATGTCGCTCAAGAACGGCCGCGTCACTGTCGACTACGGTTTCGTCGGCCTCGCTGAAATCCGCAACACCCAGGTGTTTGTCCGCCACCGGTTCCTCGGCTGGCCGAACTTCTTCTTCGATACGTCCTCGCCGTTCTTTGGCATGGACCTGAGCCAGCTCTGGAGTTCGGCGACCAAGGCCGAGCAGATCGATGAGCGGATGCCGAACTGGCAACTGATGCTGGTCGAGTTCCTCTACAACTCCGAGTGGCAGCATCTCGATACGTTCAACAAGCTGCTGCAGACCATCGTCATGGCCTTCGTCGGCACGCTGTTCGCCGCGATCGTGGCGTTCCCGCTGTCCTTCCTCGCCGCCCGCAACATCACGCCGAACCCGGTGGGCAACTGGTTCATGAAGCGTGCCTTCGACCTGCTGCGCTCGGTCGACATGCTGATCTGGGCGCTGTTCTTCGTGCGCGGCTTCGGACCCGGGCCAATCCCTGGAATCGCGGCAATCTTCTTCACCGACACGGGCACGCTGGGCAAAACCAACACCGAGGCGCTCGAGAACATCGACGACAAGCAGCGGGAGGGCGTGCGCTCCGTCGGCGCCTCTCCGGCCACAGTGCAGCGTTTTGGCGTGGTGCCGCAGGTGCTGCCAGTGTTCATCAGTCAGGCACTGTATTTCTGGGAGAGCAACACCCGGTCGGCGACCATCATCGGCGCGGTCGGCGCCGGCGGTATCGGCCTCAAGCTGATCGAGGCGATGCGTACCAACCAGGACTGGGAGAACGTCGCCTACATGGTGATCCTGATCCTCATCGTGGTGTTCGTGTTCGACAACATCTCCAATGCGCTGCGCTCGCGGCTGATCGGGCGTTCGCACTAGCGGGGACAAGGCGGAGTTTCTTCGGGCTGTCACAATTGTTCGCTAGGCGCGGGGCTTAACGGGAGCGACCTGAAATGACCGGCGAACTGATCCTCACCAATGCCCGCATCGTGCTTGCCGACGAGGTGATCCTCGGCTCGGTGAAGGTCACGGATGGCCGCATCACCGATGTCGGTGCGCCGTTCGCCGGTGGGATCGATCTCGAAGGCGACTATCTGCTGCCGGGGCTGGTCGAGCTCCACACCGATCATCTCGAGGGCCACTACGCGCCGCGTCCGGGCGTGCGCTGGAACGCTGTCGCCGCAGTGCAGGCGCATGATGCGCAGGTCGCCGCCTCGGGCATCACCACGGTGTTCGATGCGCTGCGCGTCGGGCTCAATACCGATGACGGCATGTCGCCGGATGATTTCACCAAGCTCGGTGCCGCCATCCATTCGGGCATGGCGGTTGGACGGCTTCGCGCCGAGCACTTCATCCACCTCCGCTGTGAAGTCGCGGCGCCGGATTGCCTTGATGCCTGGGTACCGTACGAGGGCGACAAGCTGGTGAAGCTCGCCTCGCTGATGGACCATTCACCCGGCCAGCGGCAGTTCGCTTCGGTGGAGGCCTACCGCCACTATTACCAGAAGAAGAAGCGCATGTCGGATGCCGAGTTCGAAGCCTTCGCCGAGCGGCGGATGCGCGAGTCGGCTCAGTTCGCTGCCCCACACCGCGACGCGATTTCGTCGCGCGCCAATGAGCTGGGCATCGTTCTCGCCAGCCATGACGACGCGACGGCCGAGCAGGTGGTCGACGCCACCTCGCGCGGCATCAAGATCGCCGAGTTCCCCACCAGCCTCGAAGCGGCACAGGCGTCGCGCGATAGCGGCATGTCGATCCTGATGGGGGCGCCGAACGTGGTGCGCGGCGCTTCGCATTCGGGGAACGTCTCGGCCCGCCAGCTGGCCGAAGCCGGGCTGCTCGATATCCTGTCGTCGGACTACGTGCCATTCAGCCTGATGCAGGCGGTGTTCTCGCTGGAGGACACCATCACGCTACCCGAAGCGGTGGCGATGGTGACGCGGCATCCGGCCGGCGCCGCCGGTTTCGAGGATCGCGGCGAGATCGCCGTCGGCAAGCGCGCCGACCTGGTGCAGGTCACCAGCCTCGAGGGCGTGCCGGTGGTGCGCACCGTGTGGCGCGAAGGGCGGCGGGTTCTCTAACAACAGAAAGGCCGCCGCAGTTCCCCGCAGCGGCCTCATCATTCTAACGCTGAACCTCAGTTCACGCGCTTGCCGTCCTTGTTGAACAGGTGGACGACGCTCAGGTCCGGCGCCACCTTGATCTTGGAACCCGGCTGCGCGGTGATGCGCTCGCGGAAGATGCCGTTGATCGACTGGGTGCCGAGGCGGCCGATGACCTGGGTTTCCGAACCGGTCGGCTCCAGCACGATGACCTCGATCTCGATACCGTTCGGATCGATATGCAGGTGCTCGGGACGGATGCCGTAAATGGCGGCTTCGCCGGCGT
>JBKJMF010000096.1:0-9517 GCA_046596525.1 Devosia sp.
CAGCGCCGCCGCCAACTGGACCAACGCCTACAACCTCATCCGAACCCATGCAGGCATCGCCGGGCTCACCCCATGGCAAAGACTGAACAACCTGCTTGGCAATGACAACTAGGCCGCTCAACACTACCTTTGGCTGATGCAGGCGCAGCACACAGTGGTGCCGCATTGCAGGCATACCCGTCATTACGGGTAGGTTGACTTGCCCTTTGTGCGTGGCGCCCTATTTAATCAGCAGAATCAGGCTTGCCGCCCATCGTGGGGACTGGCCCGATTGCTAGACGGGCGCGGGCTTTTCCTCCCACGAGCCTTGCGCCCAGGAAAGGACCAAATATGTCGGACGTTACCCCAGGCGGCGCCGGATTCGATCGCGATCGGGTTTACCCGGTGCTGCCGCTGCGCGATATCGTTGTCTTTCCGGGCATGATCGTGCCGCTCTTCGTCGGCCGTGAGAAGTCGGTGAAGGCGCTCGAAGAAGTGATGCGTGACGACAAGCACATTCTCGTCGTCACCCAGAAGAATGCCCAGGACGACGATCCGTCGCCTGAAGAGATTTATGCCACTGGCACCATCGCCTCGGTGCTGCAGCTGCTGAAGCTGCCGGACGGCACCGTCAAGGTGCTGGTCGAGGGCCTGCGCCGCGCCAAGATCGATCAGTACCTGCAGACCGTCGATTACTTCGAAGCCGAAGCGACGACGCTGCCGGAACCCGAGGAAGACGAGACCGAACTCGAAGCGATGGCGCGTTCCGCCCAGTCGGAGTTCGAGAACTACGTCAAGCTGAACAAGAAGATTTCGGCCGAGGTGGTCAACGCCGTCAGCCAGATCACCAACCATAGTAAGCTCGCCGACACTATCGCCAGCCACCTGGTGATCAAGATCGAGCAGAAGGAAGACCTGCTCGGCACTGTCGCCGTTACCGAACGCCTGCAGAAGATTCTCGGCCTGATGGAAGGCGAGATCGGTGTGCTGCAGGTCGAGAAGCGCATCCGCAGCCGCGTCAAGCGGCAGATGGAGAAGACGCAGCGCGAGTACTATCTCAACGAGCAGATGAAGGCGATCCAGCGCGAGTTGGGCGACGGCGAGGAAGGCTCGAACGAGCTGACCGAGCTCGAAGAGAAGATCAAGAAGACCAAGCTTAGCAAGGAAGCCCGCACCAAGGCCGACGGCGAGCTGAAGAAGCTCAAGACGATGAGCCCGATGTCGGCGGAAGCGACGGTGGTGCGCAACTATCTGGACTGGCTGCTCAGCCTGCCGTGGGGCAAGAAGAGCAAGGTCAAGCGCGACCTGGTGTTCGCCGAGAAGGTGCTGGACGAGGATCACTATGGCCTCGAAAAGGTCAAGGAACGCATCCTCGAGTATCTCGCGGTGCAGTCGCGGACCGGCAAGCTCAAGGGCCCGATCCTCTGCCTCGTCGGCCCTCCGGGTGTCGGCAAGACCTCGCTCGGCAAGTCGATCGCCAAGGCGACTGGCCGCGAGTTCATTCGCATGGCGCTGGGTGGCGTCCGTGACGAAGCCGAGATCCGTGGCCATCGCCGGACCTATATCGGCTCGATGCCCGGCAAGGTGATCCAGTCGCTCAAGAAGGCGGGCAAGAACAACCCGCTGTTCCTGCTCGACGAGATCGACAAGATGGGCCAGGACTTCCGCGGCGATCCGTCGTCGGCGCTGCTCGAAGTGCTCGACCCGGAGCAGAACCACACGTTCGCCGATCACTATCTGGAGGTCGATTTCGACCTCTCGGACGTGATGTTCGTGACCACCTCGAACACGCTCAACATCCCCGGCCCGCTGATGGACCGCATGGAGATCATTCGCCTCTCGGGTTACACCGAAGAGGAGAAGTTCGAGATCGCGCGGCGCCACCTGATCCCGGAGACGCTGAAGGAAAACGGCCTGCAGCCGAAGGAGTTCGTCATCGACGACGAGCAACTGATGCAGGTGGTGCGCAACTACACGCGTGAGGCCGGCGTCCGTAACCTGAAGCGTGAGCTATCGAAGCTGATGCGGAAGGCCGTGCGCGACATCCTGGTCAAGAAGTCGACCAAGGTGGAAATCACCCCGGAAGTGCTCGAGGAATATCTCGGGCCGGCCTTCTTCCGGAACGAGCAGCTGGACGCCGAGCCGCAAGTCGGCGCGGTGACCGGCCTCGCCTGGACTTCGGTCGGCGGCGAGATCCTGACGATCGAAGGCGTGATGACGCATGGCAAGGGCCGCATGACGGTGACCGGCAATCTCAAGGAAGTGATGAAGGAATCCATCACTGCCGCCTCGGGATACGTGCGCTCGCGGGCTGTCGAGCTCGGCATCAAGCCGCCGCTGTTCGATACGCGCGACATCCACCTGCACGTGCCGGAAGGTGCGACGCCGAAGGATGGACCGTCGGCCGGCATCGGTATGGCCACGGCGATTGTCTCGCTGATGACCGGCATTCCGGTGCGGCACGACCTCGCCATGACCGGCGAAGTGACTCTACGTGGCCGTGTCCTCCCCATTGGCGGGCTCAAGGAAAAGCTGCTTGCGGCGCTCCGTTCGGGCATCAAGACGGTGCTGATCCCTGAGGAGAACACGCGTGATCTCAAGGAGATCCCGAAGAACGTCACCGAGGGGATGGAGATCATCCCGGTGAGCCGGATGGACGAGGTGCTGAGCCGCGCCCTGATCCGCCAGCCCGAGCCGATCGAGTGGAAGTACGACGACGACAAGCCGGCCGTGGTGCCGGTGGTCGACCCGACCGTCGACGGCGACGAAGCCACCAGCGGCCTGCCGCACTAAGCGGGCTTATCGATGAAGTTGGAGACGGCGCCTTCGGGTGCCGTTTTCGTTTGGTCGGTGGGTCGGCGCCAGCGCTGAAGGATAGCACTGAAATGGAACCAGCGCCCTAGGGCGCCGGTTTCGTTTCCGGCTGAGGCGAGGAGTAAGGCATGGGCTGAGCTGCCGTCCGTCACCGGACCATTTCGATCGACGGTGTTTCCGTGTTCTACCGCGAGGCGGGACCCAGCGATGGTCCGGTCCTGTTGCTGCCGCACGGCTATCCGTGTTCGTCGTACGAGTTTCGCAACTTCATGCCGGCGCTGGCCGACACGTGGCGGCTGATCGCGCCGGACTTTCCCGGTTCGGGTCTCAGCGGAACACCGGAGGACTTCCGCTACGATTTCGATGGGTTCGCCGAATTCCTGGGGCGGTTCGCAACCGCCGTCGGGGTGGATCGCTGTGCCCTCTACCTGCACGATTTCGGATCGCAGGTCGGCCTCCGCTTCGCCATCCGCCATCGCGAGCGAATCACGGCCGCTCTTTGGCGCGCGAGTTGGGGCACGACGACACCTGCACAGTTCCAGCATTCTCGGAATTGCGTGCTTAGCGCCCGGCTCACAGCGCATACATCGGGGCCCGCAGGGCAGCAGCTCAAACCGGTCTATTGCTGATGCTACCCCTTCGAAATCAGGTGTACCAGCAAAGTGACATGTCGGCGAACACTTGCCGATGATCAGACCGTGGCCGGTGTAGCTACCCTCAGTTCCTCGACGTCATAGTCGATGGTGACCTTGAACTGGGGTCCTGCGGAGTCCCTTACATGAATACCCAGCACCCGGTGCGGTCCGTCCGAGGGCAGATAGTCCCTGGCCATCTCGGTGACAGCCACTGCGGCCTCGGTATGGGCGGCGTCGATGCTCCGCAGTTCAACTCCCACCTCGTCGCGGGATATGTGGTCGCCATCTCGGATGTCGAAATAGTAGCGCATAGGAACCTTTCTCCGGGGCAGCTACGCCGAATTGCGGCTGCGGGCATAGTTGCCTTGGGGCGGGGCAGATGCCCACCCCAACTAAAGCCCCTGCGATCGGGAAGGTTGCTCGAAAGTCTGACAGCGAGGCCGCCGGCGGGAGGTACGATGCCCCCGTCCTGACCGGGAGGTTAGCATCCGCTGCACCGAGGCGAGATGCGCTTGGGCGCGGGTGTTGCCGTTCGCCCACACCGCCGAGGTTGCCCATCAACGGGGCTGGCGGAACCCCGGGTCACTCACCACTTAGCCTTTTCGCTTGCACCGCCAAACGAGAACGAATAAAGAACACGCCCCGCGTGTCAGCCGGCTGGAGGGCCCCGAGTTGAACAAAGCACTCATCGTTATCCTGTCGGCAGTGACCCTCGATGCGATCGGCATCGGGTTGATCTTCCCGATTCTTCCGCGGCTCCTGCAGGACGTGACGCATACCGGCGAGGTGACGGCGCTCATTGGCGTCATGTTGGCGCTCTACTCGGCCATGCAGTTCCTGTTCTCGCCGGTGCTTGGCGTGCTCAGCGACCGCTATGGGCGGCGTCCGGTGCTGCTGGTGTCGCTGGCCGGCGCGGCCATCGACTACCTCGTGATGGCGTTTGCGCCCGAGCTCTGGCTGCTCGTACTGGGTCGTGCCATTGCCGGCATCACCAGCGCCAACATGGCGGTGGCCACCGCCTACATCACCGATATTTCCGCCGAGGACGAGCGCGCCAAGCGCTTCGGCTATTTCCACGCTATGTTCGGCATCGGCTTCATCATCGGCCCGGTGATCGGCGGCCTCCTGGGCGATATCTGGGTGCGGGCGCCGTTCCTTGTCGCAGCCGGACTCAACGCGCTCAATTTCGCATTGGCGCTGTTCGTGCTGCCCGAATCGCGCAAGGGCGACAGCACGGCGAAGTTCGACTTCAGGACGCTGAACCCGTTCCGGCCGCTCGGCTGGGCCTTCTCGTTCACGGCGTTGCTGCCGCTGATGGTGATCTTCGTGATCATGAACTTCGTCGGCACGATGTACGGCACCATCTGGGCGCTATTCGGCCAGGACATGTTCCAGTGGAACGGCCTGATGATCGGCCTGTCGCTCGGGGCCTTCGGCCTGTTCCACGCCGGGGCGCAGGCGCTGCTGACCGGGCCGGCTGCGGCGAAGCTGGGCGAGCGCTGGGCGCTGGTGGTGGGCATGGCCTGCGAGCTCACGGCGCTGCTGATCCTCGGCTTTGCCACGCAGGGCTGGATTCTGTTCGCTTTGGCGCCGCTGTTCGCGCTCGGCGGCATCGGTATGCCGGCGCTGCAGTCGATGACCACGCAGCAGGTCGACGCCGACAACCAGGGCAAGTTGCAGGGCGTGCTGGCGAGCCTCGTCAGCCTCTCGGCAGTATTCGGGCCGCTGTTCTTCTCGATGGTGTATTTCGCCCTCAAACCGACCTGGCCGGGGCTGATCTGGATCGTCGGGGGAGCCGTGTATTTGCTGGCTTTGCCGCTGCTTTTGGGCATCCGGAGAACGCGGCTTGCCACAGTAACGCCCGAAGGCTGACAAAGTTGAGCCAGAATTGACAGTTCATTAACAGAATTGCTGTGCCCAGCTTGCGGAAAAGCCCGGATTTCCTTGCGTTCCGAGCAGAATCGAAGAAGGGTCACGGCGTTTTGGTTCGCCTCTCAAGGGCGGGCATCCCACAGTGAGGAAACGCTATGTCTAACAAGAACGATCTGATCGGCGTCGTCGCCGACAAGGCGGGCCTGACCAAGGCCCAGGCTGGGGAGGCTGTCGATGCCGTGTTTGAGGCCGTCACCGCTTCGCTGAAGAAGGGCGAAGAAGTCCGCCTCGTCGGTTTCGGCACGTTTGCCGTGTCCAAGCGCAAGGCCTCGATCGGTCGCAACCCGGCCACTGGCGCCGAGATCAAGATCCCGGCCTCCAATCAGGCCAAGTTCAAGCCCGGCAAGGGCCTCAAGGACGCGATCAACTAAAAACGCGTTCCGGTCAACAAGACCACATGGCCCCGTGCGCTTGCGCCGGGGCCATCTGTATTCGGGGCAGGGGCCGATGGCCACGGGTTGACGCCCCGCGACCGAAACCCTAGTTAGTGCCCTTCGTCGCGACCGCAGGGTCGCCGATGGGCGGTTAGCTCAGTTGGTAGAGCATCTCGTTTACACCGAGAGGGTCGGCGGTTCGAGACCGTCACCGCCCACCAGCCTTCGCGCCAAGGCGCTACGGCTCAGCGTGCCCTGGAAGGGGCTGTGCCCGGAACCAATCCCCCTGTAGGTTCATCCCGCTACACGTCACGGTTCGTCGGACTAAAGGCCAGGGAGGGCTCTGATGTCGATTGCCGAGGTAAGCCGCTTTGATCTGCCCGGTTTCGCGGGCACCCTCATTCATCCAGATCATGCCGACTACGACGATGCGCGCCGCGTCTATAACGGCATGATCGATCGCCGGCCGGCGCTGATCGCACGGTGCAGCAGCGCTGACGACGTGGTGCTGGCAATCAACTTCGCCCGCCGCGAAGGCCTGCCGGTGTCGGTGTTTGGCGGCGGACATGCGGTCACCGGCTCGGCCGTTTGCGACGATGGATTGTGCATCGATCTGCGCGGCATGAAGGGCATGACCGTCGATCCCGCAGCGAAGACCTGTCGGGTCGAAGCTGGCCTCAACTGGGGCGAGTTCGATGTGGCCACGGCCGCACACGGCCTCGTACTTACCGGCGGCCGAAACCCCACGACCGGCGTCGCTGGGCTGTCGCTGGGCAGTGGCAGCGGCTGGCTCGAGCGGAAATACGGCTATGTCTGCGACAACCTCATCTCAGCCGAGGTGGTCACCGCCGATGGACGCAAGGTGATCGCGTCGGAGAGCGAGAACCCCGAGTTGTTCTGGGGCCTGCGCGGTGGCGGCGGCAATTTCGGCATCGTTACCGCGTTCCATTTCCGATTGCACAAACTCGGCCCGATCGTTTTGGCCGGCGTGCTGATGTATCCCGCGCCGATGGCCGGCGCGCTCCTGCGGCACTTCCGCGACTTCATGCGCACCGCGCCCGACGAGGTCGGCGCCGGAATGGTGTTCACCACTGCTCCGGATGCGCCGTTCGTCCCCGAGCCGGCTCGTGGCAAGCCGATCGTCGTGGTGCAGGTGATCTACGCGGGGGATGTGAAGGAGGGGCTGAGGGTACTGGCGCCGCTGCGCGCCTTCGGTCCGCCGGCCGCCGACCTGGTGCAGCCACTGCCCTATACCGAGTTCCAGAAGATGGGCGGCAATTTCCCCGGCTCGCAGAACTATTGGACCGCCGATTTCCTCAACGAGTTGCCCGAAGAGGCGATCGATGCCTATGCGGAGTTGGCGCTTACACCGTTGTCGCCGCAGTCGGCCATCATCCTCGTACCGGGTGGCGGCGCGCCATCGCGGGTCGGCGAGGAGGCGACCGCCTTCGGCATGCGCACGGCGCCGTGGAACGTCCACTACATCTGCGGCTGGACGAATCCAGCCGACAACGAGGTCAACATTGCCCGCGTCAAGCAGATCGCCTCCGTGCTGAAGCCATGGTCGACCGGCCGGGTCTATCTCAACTACATCGGCAACGAGGGGCAGGAGCGCGTCGACGCGGCATTCGGTGCGACGAAGCTCGCGCGGCTACGAGCCCTCAAGGCCGAATGGGACCCGCAGAACGTGTTCCGCCACAACCACAATATCCGTCCGGCGGGTGCCGGCGGCTAGCGAACGGCGTCAGGTCTGGCGGACAAAAACGCCAGTCTCGATAGGCATTTGCAGGCAGACGTGGAAAAGCCGAAAGAAAGTATGCGGCCACCGGGCGTTCGACGCTTGACACTCTCCGACCCTCCCTCTAAACGGACGCCACGTTGCGCGGCCAAGCCGCAATGCGGGAGTAGCTCAGTTGGTTAGAGCGCCGGCCTGTCACGCCGGAGGTCGCGGGTTCGAGCCCCGTCTCTCGCGCCACCCCTTTCCTTCACATCACTGAAGATTGTTGGGTGGCGATGACTGGTGCATGCCGGTTCGCCCTTGCAACAGCCGTTGCCTCACCACATTTCAGCTGTACGCCTGCGAGTCATGGAACCGCCGGCCTGATTTGTGCATTCAGGACTGCTGGAGGCGATCTCGGAGACCAGACATGCGGATGTCGTTGCGACTGATGCTTGCCGGAGCGTTGCTGGCCACCACAGCGGGGGCGGCGACTGCGTCTGATCTGATCACCGTGCCCATGGGCACTAGCGAAGTCGCGGTGCCGGTCGCCACTGGTTTTGACTGGAGTGGGTTTTATGCCGGCGTCTACGGTGTCGTGCAATCAAGCCCGGCGCGCGGCACCGAGGTCGGCGCGGGACTCGAAGCCGGGGTCAACGCGCAGTTCGATTTCTTCCTGATTGGCGGTGAAGTCGCCATTCATGGACTCACCGGCGACACCATCGATACCGCGTATGGACAGATCACCGGCCGTGGTGGCGTCCTCGTCACCGATGATCTGCTGGCATATGCATCGGCGGGTTACGGCATGGAGCTCAGCGGCACCGGCGAGCGCGACTTCCTCGCGGGCGGCGGGCTCGAATACGCGGTCAGCGACGACATCTCGATCAACGCCGAGTACCTACGCGGATTCGATGTCGAGGGCGGCAACCCCAAGGACCAGTTCAGCCTCGGTGCGCGGTTCCATTTCTAGGCGAATCTGACCGCCGTTGCAGCGACAGGCGCGTTGCGTTTGTGGGGCCTCACCCATGAGTAAATCACTCATGCAGCGCCAATTACCGGAAGACCGTTGCGGGCAGGGCGTTTCAGCCGGTTTTCCGTGCTAAGTTGATCGTAGTGATCAACATTAGTTTTCCTTGAATCGCTGCAAGGCGTGGGCTAAGCCCGTGCCACACGAAGTCGCGTCGTCTCGCGGGCCCAAAATTGCCCGTCTGGCCGCGCGAGCCGGTCACTCCAGCCGGCCCGACCATTAGGCTGCACAATGAACGAGTTGCTCAGCAACTACCTGCCGATCATCATATTCGTCGGTCTGGCTGCCGTTATCGGCCTGGCCCTCATGGTTGCCCCCTTCATCGTTGCCTACAAGCGGCCGGACCCCGAGAAGGTGTCGGCGTTCGAGGCAGGCTTTGAGGCGTTCGACGATGCGCGCATGAAGTTCGATGTGCGCTTCTACCTAGTGTCGATCCTGTTCATCGTGTTCGACCTCGAAGTGGCGCTGCTGTTCCCGTGGGCAGTGGCGTTCCGCGACGTTGGCTGGTTCGGCTTCTGGGCGGTTATGATCTTCCTCGGGGTACTGACCATCGGCTTTATCTACGAGTGGAAGAAGGGCGCGCTGGAATGGGATTGAGTGAGCAAACTCTGGTCGCGCCGCAGCCCAAGGGCCTCCTCGACCCCCGCACCAACAAGCCGATCGGCGCCGACGATCCGTTCATGGCGGACGTGAACGCCGAACTGGCGGACAAGGGCTTCCTGGTATCGACCGCCTCGCAGCTCATCACCTGGGCGCGTACCGGTTCCCTGATGTGGATGCAGACGGGCCTCGCCTGCTGCGCCGTGGAAATGATCCAGATGTCGATGCCGCGCTACGACATCGAGCGATTCGGCACCGCGCCGCGCGCCTCGCCGCGCCAGGCCGACGTGCTGATCGTCGCCGGGACGCTGACCAACAAGATGGCCCCGGCGCTGCGCAAGGTCTACGACCAGATGCCGGAGCCGCGCTACGTCATCTCGATGGGCAGCTGCGCCAATGGCGGCGGCTACTATCACTATTCCTATTCCGTGGTGCG
>JBKJMF010000116.1:0-11192 GCA_046596525.1 Devosia sp.
CGCCGCCTGGCGCGAGCGGCTCACCGACGAGATCGGCGACCAGGGCGCGGTCACCGCCCTGCTCGAACGCCGCACGGATGCCGAACTGGCAGACCTGATGGGCAATCTCGGCGGTCACTGCATCGAGAGCCTGCTCGAGCAGTTCGAGACCCAGACCAGCGACAAGCCGACAGTGTTCATCGCTTACACCGTGAAGGGGTGGGGCACCCCACTCGCTGGCCACAAGGACAACCACGCCGGGCAGATGACCGGCGCACAGATCGAAACACTCAAGGCCGCGATGAAGGTCCGCGAGGGCCGCGAGTGGGAGCGCTTCGAGGGCCTACCCCAGAGCGAGCGCGAGCTAGAAGCCTTCCTCGCCGCCGTGCCCTTCAACACCAAGGATAGCCGGCGCCTGACCTCCCCCGCCGTGCCGGCGCTGGGGCCGCAGTTCGTCGGTCCCGGCGCCACTTCCACGCAGACCGCGTTCGGCAAGATCCTAGACGCGATCGCCAAGACCGACAGTGAACTTGCCAAACGCATCGTCACCACCTCACCCGACGTCACCGTCTCGACCAACCTCGGCACCTGGGTGAACCGGCGGCACCTCTTCGCCAATCGCGAGATGGCCGACATCTTCCAGAAGGAGCGCATCCCGAGCGCGCAGAAATGGCAGTTCACCCCGGATGGCCAGCATATCGAGCTGGGCATCGCCGAGATGAACCTGTTCCTGCTGCTCGGCGCCGCCGGCCTCAGCCACTCGCTGTTCGGCGAACGCCTGCTGCCGATCGGCACGTTGTACGACCCGTTCATCTCCCGCGGCCTCGATGCGCTGAACTACGCCTGCTATCAGGATGCCCGCTTCCTGCTCGTCGCAACGCCCTCCGGCGTGTCGCTGGCCGGTGAAGGCGGCGCGCACCAGTCGGTCGGCACACCCCTGATCGGCATGGCGCAGGACGGGCTGGCCTCGTTCGAGCCGGCGTTTGCCGACGAGTTGTCGGTCATCATCGACTGGGGCTTCGACTACATGCAACGCGACGGCAGCGACCGGGCGGACCTCGCCGACTGGCCGCGCGACGTGTCCGGCGGCTCGGTCTACCTGCGGCTCTCCACCCGCTCGATCGAGCAGCCGCCGCGCGAGATCACCCCGCAACTCGCCGACGACATCATCCGTGGTGGCTACTGGCTGGTGCCACCGACGCCGAACTGCGAAGTCATCATCGCCTATCAAGGCGTGCTCGCCAGCGAGGCGATCACAGCCGCCGGCATGGTCGGCGGCGACCGCCGCAACGTCGCGGTGCTGGCCGTCACCTCCGCCGACCGGCTCAACGCAGGCTGGCACGGGGCGCAGCGCGCGCGCCTACACGGCGACCTCGACGCCACCTGCCACATCGAGACGCTGCTGGCCGATGCACCGGACACAGTTGCCCTCGTCACCGCCATCGATGGCCACCCGGCGACGCTCGGCTGGCTCGGCAGCGTCCGGGGGCACCGCGCCATCACGCTGGGCGTCGAGCACTTCGGCCAGACCGGCACGGTGACCGATCTCTACCGCCATTTCGGCATCGACGCGGCGGCTATCGCCAACGCGGCGCGCAGCCTGTTCGGGGGTCGGCGATGAGCTCGTTCGCCCTGCTGAACGCCGTCATGGCGAAACCATGTCAACCTTGTCATCGGCGAGCCACAAACGGCTTGCCAAGCCAATCTGGAGTTGTCAGACATATGTCATAAGGCCGATTGCGAGGGGTTTTGCGATCAGCCGGAAACCGGCTTCCGGGGCGGGGCGTCTATGCCCGGCAGCCGCTCATGCGAGACCCGTTCGGACTGCACTTTTCGGTCCGCACGGGGCACAGGGGACGTCAAGCAAGTAGCTCTGCAACAAGGAGGGAGCTCTAATGAACGCGTTGCTGAAAATTGTCGGCGCGATCGCACTGGCCGCGGGATTGACCGCTGCGCCAGCGCTAGCGCAGACGAAACTGACGGTACCGGGTGGGTCCACCACCGGCACCTATATGGACTACATGAAGACGGTCTATGCGCGCGCCTCCGGCTCCGAACTGCTGCAGGTTCCGCTCACCAGCTTCGACAACGAGTATCAGCTCACTCCGCTCGCCGCAGAGAGCTGGACGCAGTCGGCTGACGGCCTCACCTGGACCTTCAAGCTGCGTGATGGCCTGGTCTGGAGCGACGGCGAGCCGCTGAAGGCAAGCGACTATGTCTTCGCCCTCCAGCATGCCGCCACCGGCGGCTACGATTTCGCCTGGTACTGGGATTTTGCCGGCGGCATCAAGAACTGGAAGGAAGTCACCGAAGGCAAGGCTGGCCCCGAGACGCTGGGCCTGAAAGCCGTCGACGACAAGACCCTCGAAATCACCTCGACTGGCCCCAAGCCGTATATGCCGAGCGTGGTCAGCCTGTGGTACCCGGTCCCCAAGCACCAGTTCGACAAGTACGGCGATGACTGGTCGACGTCGGTGGAAACCACCATCTCGTCGGGCCCGTTCAAGCTGAAGTCCTGGGAGAAGTCGAACAACTCGGTGACCCTGGTCAAGAACGAGACCTACACGGCGCCGTGGGCGGCTGAAGTCGACGAGCTGACGATCGATCCGTCGGTCGGCCTGCCGGAAGTCGGTATGCCCGCGTTCCTCGCCGGCGACCTGGCCTATACCTACCTCAACGCTGGCCAGATCCCGGCGATGAAGGCCCGGATGCCGGACGCGATCCGCACCAACACGGTGTTTGCGACCTCGTACCTCGCGTTCGATCTTGAGAAGGCGCCGTTCGACAACGTCGACGTCCGTCGCGCTCTCTATTACGCCGTCAACCGTGACGAGCTGACCCAGACCGTGCTCAAGGACATCGCCATCCCGGCGCACTCGATCCTCGCGCCCGGCTATCCTGGGTACAGCGAGAAGATCGCGGCCGAGGCTGTGTTTGACCCGCAGAAGGCCAAGGACTTCATGGCCAAGGCCGGCTTCCCGAACGGCGAAGGCTTCCCGACCGTGGAAGTCTGGTTCCGCGAAGAAGGCGGCTACAACGGTGCGATCCTGCCGCCGATGGCCCAGTACCTCCAGGCCCAGTTCAAGGACATCCTGGGGATCACCATGAATATCAAGGTGATGCCGGGCAAGGACTGGATGGAAGGCATGCTGGCGCGCAAGAACAACCTCTACCTTGCGCCCTACGAGTACGACTACCTCGATCCGTCGAACTTCTATGGCCTGTTCTACAATGGCGGGCGTCACACCTACCACGTGCCGGAATACGACAAGCTCGTCGCCGAAGCCGACAAGGCCGCCAAGTGGGAAGACCGCGTCGCGCTCTACGAGCAGGCCGAGCAGGTGATGATCGACCAGGGCCTGATCGTGCCGCTGGTGCACCCGATCATCATGGCCGCCGTCAGCCCGGACATCTCGGGTGCCGGCGTCTCGCCGAACTCCAAGGGGTTCACCCCGCTCGATCGTATCGGCAACTTCCTCTACTCGCACATCTCGGTGAAGTAGTAGGCCAATCCCAGCTCCCCGGCCTCGCGCCGGGGAGCAACCCAGAGGCCAGGGAGCTCATGACACTCGTAGATATCAAAGGCCTAAGGGTGAGTTTCGCCCAGCATGGCGGCACCATCGAAGCCATTCGCGGCGTCAGCCTGCACGTCAACGAAGGCGAAAGCCTCGGGATCGTCGGCGAGTCAGGCTCGGGCAAGTCGGTCACCTGCCTGGCGCTGATGCGTCTGCTGACGTCGAGTGCGAAAGTCACCGCCGACAGCATGGTGCTCGACGACGTCGACGTGCTCAGTGCCGACAAGCGCACTATGTCCAGCATTCGCGGCAGCTCCGCCGCGATGATCTTCCAGGACCCGATGACCGCCTTCGATCCGGTCTTCACTATCGGCCACCAGATCGTCGAAACCATCCGTACGCACCGCAAGACCACCAAGCGCGCCGCCCTCGCCGAGGCCGAGCAGCTGCTGAAGCGGGTCGAGATCGGCAACGCCTCGGATGTCCTCAACTATTACCCCCACCAGCTTTCCGGCGGCATGTTGCAGCGCGCGATGATCGCGATGGCGCTCTCCTGCCGGCCCAAGCTGCTGATCGCCGACGAGCCGACCACGGCACTCGACGTCACCATCCAGGCGCAAATCCTGCAGCTCATCAAGCAGCTGCAGGCCGAGTTCGGTATGGCGCTGATCATGATCACCCACGACCTCGGCGTCATCGCCGAGACGGTCGATCGTGTCGTCGTCATGTATGGCGGCCGGGTGATGGAAGAAGGCCCGGTGCAGCAGATTTTCGATGCACCTCAGCACAGCTACACGCAGCAACTCCTCGCCAGCCTGACGGCGGGAGCGACCACGACCCCTGCGCACGACGAGCCCCCTGTGGCCCCTGCCCTCGAATTGCGCGACCTCAGCAAGGTCTACAAACTGCGCCGCCAGGGCCGGATCTTCGCGACCTACTCGGATCACCATGCGGTACGCGAAGTCAGCCTGACGCTGCCGCGCAACAAGATCGTCGGCCTCGTCGGCGAGTCTGGCTCGGGCAAGAGCACCACGGGCATGATGGCGATGCGGCTCATCGAGCCAACCAACGGCAGCATCTTCGTCGATGGCAGCGACATCAGCTCACTCGATACCGTCGCGCTCAAGTCCTTCCGTCGCCGCATGCAAGTGGTCTTCCAGGATAGCTATTCGGCCCTCGACCCGATGCTGACGCTGACCGAGATCATCACTGAGCCGCTGCACATCCACGGCCTCATGACCCAGCGCCAGCGTGACGAGCTTTCCCTCGACTGGCTCGAGAAGGTCGGGCTCGATCGCAGCTTCGGCACCCGCTATCCGCACGAGCTCTCCGGCGGCCAACGCCAGCGTGTCGCCATTGCCCGCGCGCTGATCCTCGGCCCCTCGATCCTCGTCGCGGACGAGCCCACCTCCGCCCTCGACGTCTCGGTCAAGGCGCAGATCATCGGCCTGCTCAAGAACCTGCAGCGCGAGATGGGCCTGTCGATGCTCTTCATCAGCCACGACCTCAGCGTCGTGCGCTCGCTCACCGACACGGTCGTCGTCATGTATCGGGGCCGCGTCGTCGAGCAGGCGCCGACGGCGTCGCTGTTCGCCTCCCCGCACCATCCCTATACGCGGGCGCTGCTCGATGCGATCCCGGCCACCAACCCGCGCAATCGCCGCCAGCGCACCTTCCTCAAGGCGGCTGACATCGAGGCCGCCGTGCCCCGCCTCGCTGCCTCCTCGCTCGCCGCAGCCGCCACGCCCGGCGACGCACCGCAACTCGTGAGCATCGCTCCCGGCCATCTGGTCGAAGCGATCGTCACCCATTAGGGAGCGCGAACATGGTCCTCTTCATCGTCCGCCGGCTCGTCTCGATCGCCTTCACCTTCTTCGTCGTGTCGGTCATCGTCTTCCTGATGATGCACGCCGTGCCCGGCGGCCCGTTCGACGGCAACGACATGCCGGTCTCCAAGGCCGTCCGCGATACGCTGATGGCCAAGCTTGGCCTCGATCAGCCGCTCTGGGTACAGTACTTCAACTACATGAAGGGCGTGTTGGTCTTCGATTTCGGTTACCCGTACCAGGCCCCCGGTGAGACAGTGATCAGCCTGCTCGCCGACGCATGGCCCCCAAGCCTCATCCTCGGCGGCCTGGGCGTGCTGATCGGCGCTCCGCTTGGCATCCTCCTGGGCATGGCCGCCGCGCTCAACCGCAATACCTGGATCGACTACTTCGCCTCCGCCCTGTCGGTGCTCGGTCTCACCATCCCGGTTTTCGTCATCTCGATGCTGCTGATCCTAATCTTCGCCGTCTGGCTCGGCTGGCTGCCCGCCAGCGGCTGGGGCAAGCCGGAACGCTGGATCCTGCCGATCATCGCCTACGCCGCCATCCCGGTAGCGACTTATGCCCGCTACACCCGCTCGGCGATGCTCGACAACCTCAACCGCCCGTTCGTCACTGCGCTGCGTGCCAAGGGCCTGAGCGAAACGCGCATCATCTTCCAGCATGTGCTGCGGAACTCGGCCATCCCGATGGTGGCGGTGTTCCTCCCGATGTTCATCGGCACGGCCACCGGCTCGATCTTCGTTGAAGCCATGTTCCGCGTCCCCGGGCTCGGCTCATACTTCGTGTCTTCCATCGAGAACCGGGACTATCCTCTTGAAATGGCACTGGTACTTATGGTGACCGTCGCCTTCTGCCTCGCCTACCTCATCAGCGACGTCGCCTACGCCTGGCTCAATCCGCGCATCCGCTTCGGGGGTCAGCCGCGATGAGCACCGAGATCGACACCGTCGCCGAACTTGCCGTACCGACGACCGCCAAGCAGCGCAGCCCGGCCTATTTCGCCTGGCGCCGCTTCCTCGCCAACAAGGCGGCGGTCGGCGGCGGTACGATCCTCTCCATCCTGATCCTCGCCGCCATCTTCGCACCGCTGTTCACCAAGACCGACCCAACGGCGCAGGCCTTCCTCACCCAGTCCCTCGCCTTCCCGTCGGCCGAGTTCTGGTTTGGCGTCGACGACCTCGGCCGCGATTTCTTCACCCGTATCGTCTACGGGGCCCGGGTCTCACTCTCCATCGGCTTCTTCGCGGCTGCTTTCAGCGTCATCATCGGCATCCCGCTCGGGGCGCTGGCCGGCTATTTCGGGGGTCGGACCGACTGGGTGATCATGCGCATCATCGAGCTGTTCTCGGTGGTTCCGTCGCTCCTCGCCGCCATGCTGCTCGGGGCGCTCACCGGTGGCGGCTTTTTCACCATCATCGTCATTGCCGCGCTGTTCGGCTGGGTGGGCGTATGCCTCCTCGTCCGAGCCCAGGTAAAATCCCTTCGCGAGAAGGAGTTCATTCGCGCGGCCCAGGCACTCGGCGCCTCCCCCTGGTACGTCATCCGCCGCCATCTCATCCCCAACGCGATCTCACCGATCATCGTGGGTTTCGTGCTCGCCATCCCGCACGCCATGATGCTCGAGGCCAGCCTCAGCTTTCTCGGCATCGGTGTGCCGCCGCCGACCCCCAGTTGGGGACAGATGATCAACGTCGGCATGAATTTCATGTTCTTCTACTGGCACATGGCCGTCTTCCCGACCGCCGCGCTCGCCGTCACCATCCTCGCCGCCACGCTGTTCGGCGACGGCCTGCGTGATGCACTCGATCCCACACTGAAAGGGCGCTGACTTGTCCTCCAATCTTGCACGGCACTTCCTGCTTCGGGACGATGTCGTCTTTCTCAATCACGGCTCGTTCGGCGCCTGCCCGCGCCCGGTGTTCGAAACCTACCAGGGCTGGCAGCTCGAACTCGAGCGCCAGCCGGTGGCCTTCCTCGGCCGCGAGTTGACCGAGCGGATGCGCGTGCCGCGCGTGGCGCTCGCGGCATTCCTCGGCACGACCTCGGAAAACATCGTCGGGCTCGTCAATGCCACCGAGGGACTCAACATCGTCGCCCAGTCGCTCGACCTGAAAGAGGGCGACGAGATCCTGACGACCGACCATGAGTACTCGGCGCTGGAAAAGACCTGGGCCTATGTGGCTCGCCGCATCGGCGCGAAGATCGTCACGGTCAAGGTGCCAATGCCGTTCGTTTCCGAAGAGGCCTTCACCGAGACCATCCTCGCCGGCATCACCGACCGCACCCGCGTGCTGTTTCTCAGCCACATCACCTCGCCGACGGCGCTGGTGTTTCCGATCGAGCGGCCGATAGCGGAGGCGCAGAAGCGCGGTATCTGGACCGTCATCGACGGTGCCCACACGCCCGGCCATATCCCGCTGAACCTCGACGCCCTGAACGTCGATTTCTACTCGGGCAATTGCCACAAGTGGCTGATGACGCCGAAGGGCTCGGCCTTCCTCTACGTCCGCCCCGAACTGCAGGGCATGATCAACCCGCTGGTGATCAGCCACGGCTGGACCGCCGATACGAAGCTGCCTGACGCCAAGGGCGCGTTCGGCAACTCGCCGTTCATCGACGAACTAGAAATGCAAGGCACCCGCGACCCCGCAGCCTGGCTCACCGTTCCCGCCGCCATCGACTTCCGCAAGGAGCATGGCTGGGACGGCGTAGCCGCGGACTGCCGGGTCCTCGCGCAGGACACCGCCCTGCGCCTGCAGGCCCTGACTGGCCTCGCGCCGCTCAGCACGCCGGAGTTCTGCGCCCCGCAGATGGTGGCGATGCCGATTCCGGATACCGATACAGCCGAACTCGCCAAGCAGTTGATGGCGCGATACTCGATCGAAATCCCGGTGTTCAAGTGGCAGGACCACTCGATCGTTCGCGTTTCGGTGCAGGGTTACAATTCGAAAGCGCAGATGGACATCCTCATCGAAGCGCTGACAGAGCTGCTGGATTTGAGGCAGGAACCGGCACGTCAGCATGGCTGACAAAACCGCCAAACTGTGATGGTGGTGCCGGCACGGTCATTTGGGCCGGGAGGAACAGGCGTGGCACAGGACGGAGCACTGAGCTACCTCGAACCGCTGGAGACGCGGACGCGCGGCGTTGCGGTGCTGGACGCGCTTGCCGACATGATCGAGCGCGCCGGCCTGACGATCGGCGACCGCCTGCCTCCGGAAATCTCGCTCGCTTCGACGCTCGGCGTCGGCCGCTCCACCATCCGCGAAGCCCTGAACCGCTGGGAGGGACTCGGGATCATCCGCCGCCGTCGCGGCGACGGGACCTACCTCTCCGCCAAGGTGCAAACCTCGCGCGGGCTGGTGCCGACGATGATCCGGCTCGAGGGTGAGGCCCTGATCCGCCTGATCGAGGTTCGGCGCGCGCTCGAGAACGACGTCGTCCGCAAGGCGACGGTCAACGCCACCGACGCGCAACGCGCCGAGATCTCGCGGCTATGCGACCTGCTGCTCGCCGACGTCGCCGCGCGCCGCAACTGGCACAAGGCTGACGCAGCGTTCCACGGCGCGATCTACGAGGCCTCGGGCAACCCGATGTTCGGCCAGATTCTTCACAAGCTCGACGACGCGCTCGAACGCTCCAGCGAGTCGCCGTTCGGCCGTGATGACTTCGGACTCGCCTCGTTCCCGCCGCATCGCGATCTGGCTGACGCCATCGTCGCCGGCGATACTGATGCGGCGGGGGTTGCGATCCACCACATCCTCGATCTCGTCGCAGGCGAGATCAGCGACATCATCACCATCGGCCTGCCGAGCACCCCCGCGCGCTAGCTGGGCTCGCTGGCTCGCGCTGTGGCTTCGTCAGCCCTAACCCTGCCGGTTGGCCCTCTGCACCGCGGCATCGAACTCGTGCAGGAAGTTCGAGCGATCCTTGGCGGTGAAGCCCGCGTTGTAGCCCTTGCTCTCGCCGGTCTCGCGCAGATGCTGGTTCAGTTCCCGCATCGCCAGCGCCATGCCGATCGAATGCTCGGTGAACGGCCTGCCGGTCGGTCCTAGCACGATGGCCCCGTTCTTCAGTGCCCGGCTGGCCAGCGGAATGTCCGAGGTCACCACCAGGTCGTTCGCCCCCGCATGCTCGACGATCCAGTCATCCGCTGCGTCGGCGCCCTGCGGCACCATGACGTTGCGGATCATCGGATCGCGCGACGGCCGCAGCCCGAAATTGGCGACAAAGGTCGTCACCAACCCATGCCGCTCAGCCACGCGCAGCACCTCGTCCTTCACCGGACAGGCATCGGCATCCACAAAGATCTGCGGCACGGCCAAACTTGATCACTCCGCTGCACATTCGCGCCGCAATGACGGCGCACCCATGCCACGACAATAGCAACGACACCGGATTCGCCGATGCGCCTTTTGCCGCTCTCCCTGCTTCTCATCCTTCCCCTGCTCGCCGCTTGCGACAGTGGCAACACTCCCAAAGCGCCCGACGCCAATGCGCCGGCAGCTGTCACGCCGGCCAAGGCCCCCGCTGCGGGCAAGACACCCGCCGCGACTGCCAAGCTGCCGCCAGGCGCCCGTCCGCTGATCGGCAGCTGGGCCGCCGCGGATTGCACCGACACCAAGGGGCTGACAGTGGTTTCCGCCACCAGCTACGCCGTCGGCGGCAAGAGCTGCGATATCGCGCTCGCCGATAACAAGGACGGCACCTTCAGCGCCACCTGTAACAAGCAGGACCTCAAGCTGACGCCGATTTTCGGGCCGACCGGTGAAGGCATCCGGGTGGCGGCCGGCGACAAGTCGAGCACAGTGTTCCGCTGCTCGAAGTAGCCTACATGCCCTGAACGAAGCCGAGGATGTTGCCCTCGGAGTCCTTAGCCCAGGCGTTCTTCACCGGGCCGAAGGTGGCAACGCCGTTCTCGGTCTTGAACCCGGGCAGGTCGTAGTCGATGAACGCCACGCCCTTGCCGCGCAGCGTCTGCATGTCGGCAAGCAGGTCCGGCGTGTCGAACGACAGAAGCGTGTGCTGCGCCGTGCCAGCGTAGTCTGATTTGTAGAGGAAGGCGCTAACGCCGGTGAGCGCGAAGCTCGCGCCGTTCTCGTCCTGCTGAGCGGGCTTCAGTCCGAGCTTTTCGGAGTACCAGGCGACGGCGCGCTGTAGATCCTTGGCCGGCAGCATGGCAGTGGCTTTGCGGTTGGCGAACATCGCTCTCTCCTCATGAGGCTTCCCCGCGTCAACGCGCCAACCCCGCCGGGGTTTCCGCAATGCGCCGATGCTGGCATCATCGCATGAAGCCGGAGACCCGCCCATGACCCCGTTCGAGCGCATCACCACCGAGGTTCGGGCACAGATTCCGCTGGTCCGCGTCATGGAGGCCGCGCTCGGCAAGGAACGGGCGCATGCACTGGTTCGCGAATCCCTCGACAAGGCCAACCGTGCCATCGTCGCCCAACGCGGCTCGCTCCTCGATATCCCGACGCTCGCCGCCGAGTTTGCCGGTTTCGGCGAGGGCGTGCGCTACGAGTTCGAGACGCTGGAGCAGACCGGCACGCTGCTGCGCAACCAGGTCAACCACTGCGACTACGCCGAGTTCATGGAACAGATCGGCGCCCGCGACCTCGGCGAACTGCTGATCTGCAACGGCGACTTCGCCATGGCCGACGAGCTCGGCCTAAAGCTCGAGCGCAGCAAGACCTGCATGAACGGCGATGGCATGTGCAACTTCTGCTACCACGTCAAAGCCGGGCAGCCGGCGGCCTAGTTGTCATTGCCAAGCAGGTTGTTCAGTCTTTGCCATGGGGTGAGCCCGGCGATGCCTGCATGGGTTCGGATGAGGTTGTAGGCGTTGGTCCAGTTGGCGGCGGCGCTG
>JBKJMF010000223.1:0-2678 GCA_046596525.1 Devosia sp.
CGGAGAGCGCTATCCGCACGCCTTCTCCGGCGGGCAACGACAGCGCATCTCCATCGCTCGCGCGATCGCGCTCAGGCCCCGGCTGATCATCGCCGACGAGCCGACCTCGGCGCTCGATGTGTCGCTGCGTCACCAGGTGCTCGACCTGATGCGCGGCCTGCAGGACGAGTATGGCCTCTCCTACCTGTTCATCAGCCACGACATCTCGGTGATCCGCTATTTCTGCGACCGGGTGGCGGTGATGAAGAACGGCAAGATCGTCGAGATCGGCGACGTAGCGCAGA
The DNA here is from genome assembly GCA_046596525.1 of Devosia sp. Taxonomy (GTDB): domain Bacteria; phylum Pseudomonadota; class Alphaproteobacteria; order Rhizobiales; family Devosiaceae; genus Devosia_A. The sequence goes on from JBKJMF010000223.1 coordinate 285, forward strand.
TTTGCGAGCGGCCCGAGCATCCCTATACTCAGACCCTGATCCGCGCCGTCCCCCGCCCCGATCCGCGCCTGCGGCTCTCGGCGCCCGCCTGAGGAAGACCATGCCGCAAATCCTGTTGACTGGAGCCGCCGGCAGGCTCGGCACCCACTTCCGGTCGAGGTTTGCAGGAGCGGGCAGGGCGTTCCTCGCCACCGATATCGCCGAGCCCGCAGATGGCGGCGCTGTAGTCCTCGCCGATCTGGCAGACCGGGCTGCGGTCGACGATCTGATGCGGCAGGATATTTCCGCCGTGGTTCATCTCGGCGGGATGTCCAAGGAAGCGCCGTGGCAGCAGATTCTCGATGCCAACATCTCCGGCACCTACAACATCTTCGACGCCGCCCGCAAAGCCGGCGTCCCCCGCGTCATCTATGCCTCGTCCTATCACGTCCTGGGAATGCACCCCTCGACCGAAGTGCCGCTCGATATCCACGCCGAACTCCGGCCTGACACGCTCTATGCCGTCAGCAAGCTGTTCGGTGAGAACCTCGGCCGCCTCTACCACGACAAGTTCGGCATCGGCTGCATGAGCATCCGCATCTGCGCCGCCAACCCGTCCAACAACCAGCGCGACCTTAAGCTCTACGTCCACCGGGACGACCTGCTGAGCCTCGTCACCACCGCCCTCGACGCCCCTGACCTCGGCTATCGCACCGTCTTCGCCATCTCCGACAACGAGAACGCCTGGTACCTCAACGATCCCGACCAGACCCTCGGCTGGCATCCGGAGCACTCCTCCAGCGAACAGCCGCTGCCCGAGGGCAAGACTGAGTGGCCGCAGCCCGACCCGGTCGTCACGCGCCTGCAGGGTGCCGCCTTCGCCAACTGGGGCCATTTCGACGACTGACGGCTAGCCCTTGAGCCCGGTATGCGCGAGCCCCTCGATGAACTGGCGCTGCGCGAAGATGAAGACGATCAGCACCGGCAGAGCGGTGAGCGTCGCCGCCGCCAGCTGAATGTTCCACATCGGCCCCTGATACACATCGACATACTGGGTCAGCGCCTGCGGCAACGTGAAGTTGCCCGGCGTCGTGAGGAACACGATCGGCTCGAGGTAGAGGTTCCACGAGTGGAGGAAGGTGAAGATGGCGACGGCCGCCAGCGCCGGCTTCGCCAGCGGCAGCGCGATCTGCCAGAAGATGCCGAACCGCCCCAGCCCGTCGACCCGCGCCGCTTCTTCCAGTTCCACCGGCAGCGCAATGAAGAACTGCCGCATCACGAACGTCGCGAACACGCTTGGCGCCCCGAAGATCGGCACGAGGATCAGCGGCCAGTGGGTGTTCACCATCCCCCATTTGAGAAACATCTGGAACAGCGGCACGATGGTGACCTCGCTGGGGATCAGCAGTCCAAGCAGCACCACCATGAAGAGCAGGTTCGCGCCGGGAAACTTGATGCGCGCGAAGGCGTATCCGGCAAGCGATGACACCGCCATCGTGCCTACCGTAACGATCGCCGCGATGTAGCAGGAGTTCCAGTATTGCTGCGCAAACGGCTGCAGCCGGAACACTTCGCCGTAGGTCGACCAGTCGAACGTGCGCGGGATGATCTCCGGCGGGAACGCGAAGATGTCCGAGATCGGCTTCACCGAACTCGTCACCATCCACCAGGTCGGAAAGACGAACGGGACGGCGAGCACGCAGAGCAGGCCGTAGAGGGCGACGCGCATCCGCGGGGAGAGGTCAGTTTTCATAGAAGACGATCCGTTTGCGCATCTGCCACTGCGCGAAGGTCAACACCGCGACGATCAGCAACAGGACGATTGAGATGGTGGCGCCGTAGCCGAAGCGGTGGAACTGGAAGGCCTGCTGGTAGAGGTAGTAGACCAGCACCGTCGTCGACATGCCCGGCCCGCCCTGCGTCAGCACGGCGATCTGCGCGAACACCTGCAGCGAACCCACGATGGTGATGATCATGGTGAGCAGCACGGTCGGCGAAATCAGCGGCAGCGTGATCGCATGGAACTGCGTCCAGCGGCCTGCGCCGTCAAGCTTCGCGGCCTCGTAGAGCTCCCGCGGCACGCCCTGGAGCGCCGCAAGAAACAGCACCATGTTCAGCCCGACATTCTTGAACACCTGCACCACGATCACCGAGAGCATCGCGGTTGGCGGCGAACGCAGCCAGTTGGGCCCCTCGATGCCGACAACCTGCAGCAACCCGTTGATGCCGCCATTGGCCTGCAGCAGGAAGCTCCAGACGATCGTCCAGGCCACCAGCGACACCACCACCGGCGAAAAGAAGATCGTCCGGAACACGGTGATGCCCCTGAGCTTCTGGTTGACCAGCACGGCCAGCAGCAGCGCCAGGCTCAGGTTGAACACCACCAGCCCGGCCGAGAAGATCGCCGTCGCGGTC
>JBKJMF010000307.1:0-6820 GCA_046596525.1 Devosia sp.
ACCAAGCCGTTAGGCGGGCTTGCAAATTGCCATCACGTTAACGGTTTTGGCGGCATTGTTAGGGTCTGATTAACGAATTGGCGACTAATACTGGTCTCACACGCCACGCATGGGGCCATTCATGACCATCAACCTCACCATCCCGGACATTCAAGAACTGAAGCCGCGCATCACCGTCTTCGGTGTCGGCGGGGCTGGCGGCAACGCGGTCAATAACATGATCGCGTCAGGCCTTTCCGGAGTGGACTTCGTCTGCGCCAACACTGACGCACAGGCACTGGCGCTTAGCAGCGCGCAGCGGATCATCCAGCTCGGTGTCTCGGTCACCGAAGGCCTCGGGGCCGGCTCCCACCCGGAAGTGGGCAGGGCGGCGGCCGAAGAGAGCTGGGACGAGATCAACGACCACCTCAGTGGAGCCCACATGGTGTTCATCACCGCGGGCATGGGTGGCGGCACCGGCACCGGCGCAGCACCAGTGGTGGCCCGAGCGGCGCGTGAGCAGGGCATCCTGACCGTCGGCGTGGTCACCAAGCCCTTCCAGTTCGAAGGCAACCGGCGCTCGCGCCTTGCCGAAGACGGCATCGATGAGTTGCACCGGCATGTCGATACGCTGATCGTCATCCCGAACCAGAACCTCTTCCGTGTCGCCAACGAGAAGACCACCTTCGCGGACGCCTTCAAGATGGCGGACCAGGTGCTCTATTCCGGCGTTGCCTGCATCACCGACCTGATGGTCAAAGAGGGCCTGATCAACCTCGACTTCGCCGACGTCCGCGCCGTGATGCGCGGTATGGGCAAGGCGATGATGGGTACGGGCGAAGCCTCCGGCGAGGATCGTGCGCGGCATGCAGCCGAGGCGGCGATCGCCAACCCACTGCTCGACGATGTGTCGATGCAGGGTGCGCGCGGCCTGCTGATCTCGATCACCGGCGGTCCGGACCTCACCCTTTACGAAGTCGACGAAGCGGCCAGCCGCATCCGCGAGGAAGTCGACTCGGATGCCAACATCATTCTCGGCGCCACCTTCGATCCGGATATGACCGGCACGATCCGCGTCTCCGTCGTTGCCACCGGCACCGACGCGACGATGGTCCAGGCGCTCGAGCCGATGAAGGCCAATCCCGCCCGCGTGCCGCTGCAGGCCGCCGTGATGCGTCAGGCGATGCCTGAGCGTGCGATCACTGCCGAAGCGCAGCCCGAGCCGGAATTTGAGTCGCAGGTACAGCAGGCGGTGGCCGAGGCCATCTCCTACGGCGAGCCGTCCTATCAGGACTACCAGGAAGACGACGGCATCACCGTCGAGCCCTATATTCCGCAGGCCAGCCACACCCATCTCGAAGAGGCTCCGCGACTCATCGAGGCGCCGATTCCCAGTGCTTACGTGCCTTCCAGCGCCGAACGTCCCGACGGACAGCGCCGGATGCCGCGTACCGAGGAGCTTCCGGCTGTTGCAAGGCAGTCACTCGCGGCGCAAGAAAAGCATGAGCCGGAGCCGCGCAATGCGCGTGCGCTGTTCAAGCGACTGGCCTCGAATGTCGGCATTAGCCTTAAGTCGAATGAGCCCGCACGAGCTGAGCCGACGGTCGAACAGAGCGCCGATGATGCCGCTGCGCGCAGCGCCATCGAAGCCGGAGGCGCCCGGAATGCGCGGGTTTCCGGTGGTGCCGAGGGTGCGCGTGGCAATCTCGACCAGCATGGTCGGGCGACGCCGCAGCCGGGTCAGAAAGAGCACATCGAGATCCCCGCATTCCTCCGCAAGCACGGCTGATAGTCGCAGGGGAAAGTCAGAATACACGCCCCCGGCGCGGCTTCCGCGCCGGGATTTTATTGTCTATGACTGCAACGGGTCGCAGACGGGGCTGGAGTCCTTAGAGCATGCATAAACTTTCGGCGCGGCAGCGGACTTTGGCCAATGCGCTCGAATTCAGTGGTTTCGGTGTTCATTCCGGTGCCCCTGTTACGCTCACCCTGGAGCCCGCCGCGCCCGACAGCGGCTATACTGTCACGCGCCTGCTCGACGATGGCCGCCGCATCGGCCCGGTGCCGGTGCATTTCTCCCGCGTCACCCGCACGACCCTTTGCACCACGCTCGACCTCGGCGACAGCGTTTCGGTAGCGACGGTGGAACACGTGGTTTCGGCGCTCTCCGGTATGGGCGTCGACAATGCGCATATGGTTCTGACCGGCGCCGAATGCCCGATCCTCGATGGCAGCGCCTGGCCCTTCGTGCAGGGCATCCAGGACGTGGGCCTGGTGGTCCAGCCGGCGCCACGCCGCTACATCAAGATTATGCGCCAGGTGCTGGTGCGCAACAACGAGGCCTCTGCAGCGCTCGAGCCCTATAACGGCCGGATGCTCGACCTCGAGATCGATTTCGACAGCCGGGTCATCGGCCGCCAGCGGATGATCTTCGACTGGACCCCGCGCAAGTACTACGAGGACGTGTCGCGCGCCCGCACCTTCGGGTTTGTTCGCGACGCCAAGATTCTCCGTCAGGCCGGCTATGCGCTCGGCTCCTCGATGGAAAATTCGATCACCGTGCACGAGGATCGGATACTCAATCCAGGTGGCCTGCGCTACGAGGACGAGTTCGTCCGCCACAAGCTTCTCGACGCCATCGGCGACCTCGCGCTCTGCGGCCTGCCGATCTATGGCCGGTTCCGTTCCTACAAGGGTGGCCACGCCCTGAACGCCCTGGTTCTGCATGGCCTGTTCGCCAGCGAAGCCAACTACGAGATCGTCACCGCCGACCAGTTGCCGGTAGCCTTCGACGCGCTCGATGACATGCCCGACGGACTCAATGTGCAGTCCTACCTGCGTTCGGTCGGCTGATCGGTCCAGCGCCACAGTTTTGATCTTTTTTGTCAGTAGTCCGCCTGCCAATTCAAGGTAGTGCGTTAAGGGATGGGGCAGGTCGTGACGATCTCTCAGCATGCAGGTTTTTCGGGCCGGGTCGCACGTTTCGTGCTGATGGGCTGCGTCGTGGTGCTGCTCGCCGGCTGCAACCTGTTCGGCCAGCCCAAGATCAAGGAAGAGGCGATCGTTCCGCCCGAGACCCTGTATCAGCAGGCACTCGACGAGATGGAAAAGCAGCGCTACGTCACCGCCGTGGCGACGCTGGAGAAGCTTGAGCGTCAGCACCCGTTCTCGGAATTCAACGAGAAGGCCAAGCTGATGGAAGTTTACGGCAACTACCGCATCGGCAAGTTCGAGGAAGCGATACTCGCCGCCGACCGCTACATGGCGCTCTATCCGGGCTCCAAGGAGATGCCGTACGTTCTCTACCTGAAGGGCAATTCGTATTTCGGGCAGATCAAGGACATCACGCGTGACCAGCAGATCTCGAAGGACGCCATCGAGACCTACAGCCTGATCATCTCCAACTACCCCGACAGCAAGTACGCCAAGGACGCCCGCGACAAGATGGTCGTCGGCGTCGACCAGATTGCCGGCAAAGAAATGTCGGTCGGCCGCTACTATCTTGGCAACGGCAACTACCCGGCCGCGATCAACCGTTTCCGCGTGGTCGCCGAGCAGTTCCAGACTTCGACGCATATCGAAGAGGCGTTGTTCCGCCTGACCGAAGCCAACCTGGCGCTCGGCCTCATCTCGGAAGCCCAGACCGCGGCGGCCGTGCTCGGCCACAACTATCCGCAAAGCAACTGGTACAAGCAGGCATTCGATCTGCTCGCCAAGCAGGGCGTCACGCCGCAGATGAATGCCGGCAGTAGCCTTGCGCAGTTGAAGAAGAGCTAAGCCGGCAACAAATCCGTTGCCTGTTTGTTCCCCTTTGCGCTAGGTTGGACAGCGCGAGTTTGTTCGGCCCCGTTCGGCCGGTCGACCACCGAGGGGCCACTCCCGAATGCTCAATGCGCTTTCGGTTCGAAACATCGTCCTGATCGACCAGCTCGATCTTACGCTCGAAGACGGCCTCACCGCGCTTACCGGTGAGACCGGCGCCGGCAAATCCATCCTGCTCGATGCATTGACGCTGGCGCTTGGTGGCCGCGGCGATGCTTCGCTGGTCAGGGCAGGGGCCGAAAGCGGGCAGGTCGTGGCCGTGCTGCAGCTGCCGCGAAACCACCCGGCCCGCGAGGCGCTCCGCGAAAACGCTATCGCCGACGACGAGGACATCATCCTCCGCCGCGTGCAACTGGCCGATGGCCGCACCCGCGCTTTCATAAACGACCAGCCGGTCTCCGCTGGGCTGCTGCAGGCGGTCGGCAAGCTGATCGTCGAAATCCACGGCCAGCATGATGACCGTGCGCTGATCGACGTCGCGACTCACCGTTCGGCGCTCGATACCTTCGGCGGCCACGAGAGCATGGTCGGCGCCGTATGGAGCACCTATGAGGCACTGGTCGAGGCAGAAGCGGCCGTGGCCGGACAGCGTGCGGTGATCGCCGAGGCGATGGCGCGGGAGGAATATGCCCGGCACGTCGTCGCGGAACTCGGGGAGATGTCCCTCGAAGCAGGCGAGGAGGAAGTTCTCGCCGAGCGCCGCCAGCGCCTGATGACGCTGGAGAAGGCCGCCGAGGAAGTCCGCGACGCCGACGAGATTCTCAACGGTCCGACCGCGCCCGGTCCGGTGCTCGCAGGGCTGATGCGTCGCCTGGTGCGCAAGGCAGATGCCGGCGCCGCGGTGTTCCAGCCGATCGTCGAGGCGTTAGACAACGCGCTCGTCTCGCTCGACGCCACCTCCGACGCGCTCGAATTGCTGAAGCGCGACATGGCGTTCGATCCGGCCGATCTCGAAAAGGTCGAAGAGCGACTGTTCGCGCTCCGCGCCGCCGCCCGTAAGCACCACACCACCTGCGACGGGCTGAGCGAGGTGCTGGCCAAGTACCAGAACGATCTCGATATGCTGCAGAGCGGCGAAGCTTCGCTGAAGGCATTGGAAGTCGCTGCCGACGCCGCTCGTGGCGCCTATGCCGCTGCTGCCTCCGCCCTCAGTAAGGCGCGCGAGAAGGCCTCGGCGGCCCTCACCAAGGCCGTGGAAGCAGAACTGCCGGACCTGAAGCTCGGCGCCGCCAAGTTCATCGTCGACCGGCAGGTCGATCCGGCCCGCGTCGCCGCCTCCGGCCACGACCAGATCGCCTTCCACGTGCAGACCAACCCAGGCACCCAGCCGGGCCCGATCCTCAAGGTCGCCTCGGGCGGCGAACTCAGCCGCTTCCTCCTCGCCCTCAAGGTGGTGCTGGCGGATCGCGGTTCGGCGCCGGTGCTGATCTTCGACGAAATCGACACGGGTGTCGGTGGCGCCGTCGCCGATGCCATCGGGCGGCGGCTGGCGCGACTCGCCGGCAAAGTGCAGGTGCTCACCGTCACCCACGCGCCGCAGGTTGCGGCGCGTGCGAAGAGCCACCTGCTGATCGAAAAGCAGGCGATCGAAGAGGGCGCATTCGTGCGCACCCATGTGCGCCGCCTCGACGGCAAGGCGCGACAGGAAGAAGTGGCGCGCATGCTGGCAGGTGCCAAGGTCACCGACGAGGCGCGCGCCGCGGCCGGGAAGTTGATTTCGGAGGTATCGTGAGCGGGGCGGAACGTGAGATCGAGAGTTTCTCCGAGGCGGAGGCCAAGGCGGAACTCGACCGGCTGCACGAGGTATTGAGCGACGCCGACCGCGCCTACTTCGAGAACGACGCACCCGATATCACCGATGCCGAGTACGACGCGCTGAAGCGCCGCTACCAGGCGTTCGAGATCGCCTTTCCGCAGTTGAAGCGCCAGGACAGTCTCAGCGACAAGGTCGCGGGCGCCCCGGTCGAGGGTTTTTCCAAGGTCCGGCACGCCGTGCCGATGCTCAGCCTCGCCAAGGCCTATAGCGACGAGGACGTGGTCGATTTCATCGAGCGCGGCCGCCGCTTCTTCGAGCGCGACAAGGATCTGAAGCTGGTCTTCACCGCCGAGCCCAAGATCGACGGGCTGTCGGCCTCGCTGCGCTACGAGAACGGCGTCTTCGTCCAGGGCGCGACGCGTGGCGACGGCACGGTGGGCGAGGACATCACCGCCAACCTCAGGACCATCGCCGATATCCCGCACAAGCTCAAGGGCTCCGGCTGGCCCGAAAGCATAGAGATTCGCGGCGAGGTCTACATGACCATGGCGGAGTTCGAGGCGCTGAAGGCGCGCTCGGCCGCTATCGGCGGTCAGGAATACGTCAACCCGCGCAACACCGCGGCGGGCTCGCTGCGCCAGAAGGACCCGTCGGTCACCGCCAGCCGCAACCTCAAGTTCTTCGCTTACGCCTGGGGCCACACCTCGGCCGAACCGGCGCCGACGCAGTACGGCGCGGTGCAGAAGTTCGGCGAGTGGGGTTTTGCGATCAGCCCGCTGATGGTGCGCGCCAGCTCGGTCGACGAGTTGATCGCCCAGTACAAGAAGATCGGGGAGCTGCGCGCCTCGCACGGTTACGACATCGACGGTGTCGTCTACAAAGTCGACAACCTCGAACTGCAGCGCCGATGGGGTTTTTCGAGCGGCGAGCCGCGCTGGGCCGTGGCCCACAAGTTCGCCGCCGAGCAGGCCTTCACTACCATCCGCGCCATCGACATCCAGGTCGGTCGCACCGGCACGCTTGCGCCAGTGGCGCGCCTTGCGCCGGTCGGCGTCGGCGGCGTGGTGGTGGAGAACGTCACCCTCCACAACGAGGACTACATTGCCGGCATCGACAGCACCGGCGCGCCGATCCGCGGCGACGAGCCGATCGACGTCCGCATTGGCGACACGGTGGTGATCCAGCGCGCCGGCGACGTCATCCCGCAGGTCGTCCGCGTGGTGCTGGAGAAGCGTCCTGCCGATGCCGCGCCCTATGTGTTTC
>JBKJMF010000421.1:0-8742 GCA_046596525.1 Devosia sp.
GGCTCGACGTGGCGCAGGGCACGGCCATCGTCGAAGGCATTGCCGAGGGCTGCCGCATCGCCGGCTGCGCGCTGATCGGCGGCGAAACCGCCGAGATGCCGGGCATGTATTCGGGCAAGGACTACGACCTCGCGGGCTTCGCCGTCGATCAGCGCGCAACCGGCAATGCGGCAACCCTCGGCGATGCCTTCGACGATCGCCGCGCCAGTCGCCACGTCGAGCTTGCCGGTGGCGAAGTAGTCGAGGAAGAACAGCGGCTCGGCACCCTGCACGATGATGTCGTTGACGCACATCGCGACCAGGTCGATGCCGATGGTGCCGTTATTGCCGGTTTCGATGGCGATCTTGAGCTTGGTGCCCACGCCGTCGTTCGCTGCGACGAGGATCGGATCGACGAAGCCGGCGGCCTTGAGGTCGAACAGGCCGCCGAAACCACCGATCTCGGCATCGGCGCCGGGGCGGCGAGTGGAGCGGACGGCGGGCTTGATGGCCTCGACAAGCGCGTTGCCCGCGTCTATGTCGACGCCGGCCTGCTTGTACGAGAGCCCGTTTGATGGCACGTTTTGCGCGTCGGACATAGGCTGTTCGCCAGATTTCAGGGGTAGCGGAATTGCCGAGCGCTGATAACCGCTCCACCTCGGTGAAGCAAGAGACGCCCGGGACGTTGAGCCTAAGATATCAGGTCATGATCTGGGTGGGGCTGTTTGTTGCCGCCATCCTGCTGCTCTGGGTTTTCCGCTCGATCCTCCTGCCATTCGTGGTCGGGCTGACCCTCGCCTACCTCCTCAATCCGGTGGTCAACTGGTTGCAGAAGCTGGGGATCAGCCGTTCCTGGGGCTCGATGCTGGTTCTGCTGCTGGTGCTAATCGTACTGCTCGGACTGTTGCTGGCGCTGGTGCCGCTGGTCGCGGTGCAGATCGGTGGGCTCATAGCTGGTCTGCCCGGATATGTTGCCGATTTGCAGGACCTGCTGCGCCAATGGATGCCGCAGTTCACCGAATGGCTGGGCGCGGAGCGTACGGCGCAACTCGAAAGCAGCCTCACCGACCTGATCGGCCGCGGCGTCGAGTTCGCCGGCATCATCACAGCGACGCTGGCACAGAGCGGGCTCACGGTGATCAACACCATCGCCGTCCTGTTCATCACCCCGGTGGTCGCCTTCTACCTTCTGGTCGACTGGGAGGGCATGGTCAAGAAGGTCGACGACCTGCTGCCGCGGACCTATCGCACCGAGATTCGCGGCGTGATCGCCGATATCGACGGGGCGATGGCTGGCGTTATCCGCGGCCAGGGCTCGGTGATCCTGGTGCTGTGCGTCTACTACGCCACCTCGCTGACCCTGGCTGGGCTGAACTACGGCCTCGCCATCGGCCTCATCGGCGGCATCCTGAGCTTCGTGCCTTATGTCGGATTCTTCGTCGGCTTTGCCCTGTCGATGACGGTAGCGCTGGTGCAGTTCTGGCCCGACCAATGGGTGTTCGTACTGATCGTCCTGCTGATCTACGGCGTTGGGCAATTCCTCGAGGCCAACATCCTCTATCCCAAGCTCGTCGGGCAGAGCATCAACATCAACCCGGTCTGGCTGATGTTCGCGCTGTTCGCCTTCGCGTTGCTGTTCGGCTTCGTAGGACTGCTGCTGGCGGTGCCGCTGGCGGCGATCTCGGGCGTGCTGGCGCGCTATGCGCTGACCAAGTACCAGCAGTCGAGCCTCTATCTTGGGCCCGATGAGGTGCCGCTTGATCCCGAGCCGGCCGTCGAGAAGCCGGAGCGCAAGGCACGCGCGGCGGCCGGGTCGCGCGTCGCGGCGGGGAAATGACTATCCCCGATTCCGTTCCTCCCAGTCTAGGTCAGCTCGCGCTGGACCTCGGTCACGAGGCGTCGCACGCCGAGGCGGACTTCATCGTCGGCGAGGGTAACCAGCTTGCACACGCACATGTCATGGCCTTTCCACACTGGGCCGGCCCGCTGACGCTGATCGACGGCGCGGCGAGCGCCGGCAAATCGCACCTGGCGCGGATCTGGGCCGAACGGGCAGGGGCCGGGCACGCGACACCGGCGACCGCCGAGGCGCTGTCGCGCGACGGCGGAGCGCAGCCGCTGGTGGTCGAGGATGCTGACCGGGCGGGCTATGCCGAGGCCGAACTGTTCCACCTGCTCAACCAGTCGATGCGCGACCGCCGGCCGCTGCTGCTGACGGCGCGGGAGCCGGTTGCAAACTGGCCGTTCACCACCGATGATTTGAAATCGCGGGCTCGACTCGCGGCGCATTTCACCGTGTCACTGAGCGACGACATTCAACTGTCACAGATGTTCGTGAAACTATTCGACGATCGCCAGGTGGCGGTTGAACCCAAGATCATCGCTTACCTGGTGGCCCGCATGGAACGATCGTCCGAAGAGGCGGTTGCGCTTGCGGGAATGATGGATCGCATGGCGCTGGAGCGTGGCGGCGCGATCACCCGCGCCGTCGCCAGTGAAGCGCTCAGGCAGCGGAGCGCGGCGCGCGACGACCGACAGCTGGCCCTAGACCTCGGAGCCGACGACGATGAATGAGATGAGCGAAATCGCCGAACAGCCGCAGGACGAGGCCCCGGACGTGATGGAGCTGCGCCAGAGCCCGGCGCGCTTCGTCAACCGCGAGGTCAGCTGGCTGCAGTTCAACATGCGCGTGCTGGAGGAGGCCGGGAACGTCAACCACCCGCTGCTCGAGCGGCTACGGTTCGTATCGATCTCGGCCAACAATCTCGATGAATTCTTCATGGTGCGCGTGGCCGGGCTGAAGGGCCAGCTACGCGCCGGTCTGACCAAGCAGAGCGCCGACGGGCTGAGCCCCGCCGAGCAGCTCGAAGAGATCGCTACGCTGGCGCAGCACCTGCACCTCGAGCAGCAGGATCACTGGCAGCAGCTGCGTGAGGAGCTGTTCGCCAAGGACGTGGTGATCCACGAGGCCGACGACCTGACGCCGGACCAGGTGAAGTACCTGCAGAAGCTGTTCCGCGAGGAAATCTTCCCGGTGCTGACCCCGATCGCGGTCGATCCGGCGCACCCGTTCCCGTTCATCCCCAATCTCGGCTTCACCCTGGCCTTTGAGATGGTGCGCGAGGGGACGGCGCAGACGCTGACCGCGCTGGTGCGCGTGCCGTCGAACCTCGATCGTTTCGTGACGCTGCCGCATGAACTGGCAGCACCGAACCGGGTCGAGGTGGTGACGATCGACACGCTGATCAACCGGTTCATCGACAAGATGTTCCCGGGCTACACCGTGTCCGGCTCCGGTGCGTTCCGCATCATCCGCGACAGCGAAATCGAAATCGACGACGAAGCGGCCGACCTGGTGGTGGAGTTCGAATCCGCCCTGCGCCAGCGCCGCCGCGGCATGGTGATCCGTCTCGAAATCGAAAAGAAGATGCCGCGGGCGCTGCGCCGCCACATCTCGGAGCGCCTCGGCGTCGGGCCGACCGACACCTTTGAGGTCGAGGGCTTCTTGGGCCTCGCTGATGCCAGCAAGATCTGTGACATCGAACGGCCGGACCTGAGGTTCCCCCCCTACCTGCCGCGCTTTCCCGAGCGCATCAAGGACTATAACGGCGATATCTTCGCCGCCATCCGCGCCAAGGACCTGTTGGTCCATCACCCGTTCGAGAGTTTCGATGTGGTGGCGCAGTTCCTGATGCAGGCGGCCCGCGATCCGGATGTGGTGGCGATCAAGCAGACGCTCTACCGAACCTCGCGCGACAGCCCGATCGTCAAGGCGCTGGTGCAGGCGGCCGAGGCTGGGAAGTCCGTGACGGCGCTGGTGGAGTTGAAGGCCCGCTTCGATGAAGAGGCCAATATCCGCTGGGCCCGCGACCTCGAGCGCGCCGGCGCGCAGGTGGTGTTCGGCTTCATCGAGCTGAAGACGCACGCCAAGATGAGCCAGGTGGTGCGGCGCGAAGGCGGGAAGCTGGTGAGCTACTGCCACCTCGGGACCGGCAACTACCACCCGATCACCGCCAAGATTTACACCGACCTCAGCTACTTCACCACCGAGGCGTCGATCACCCGCGACGTGGCGCGGGTGTTCAACTTCATCACCGGCTATGCCCGCCCGGCCGAGATGGAGGCGATCGCCTACTCGCCGGTGACGCTCAGACAGACGCTGCTCGATGACATTGCCCGCGAGGTGGAGTTCGCCGAGCGGAACGAGCCGGCCAATATCTGGCTGAAGATGAATGCGCTGGTCGATCCGGAGATCATCGACGCGCTCTACGACGCCAGCCGCAAGGGCGTGAAGATCGAGCTGATCGTGCGTGGCATCTGCTGCCTCAGGCCGGGAATACCAGGGTTCTCGGACAACATCCGGGTGAAGTCGCTGGTCGGTCGCTTCCTCGAGCACAGCCGCATCTTCTGCTTCGGGCAGGGGGCGCCGCTGCCCTCGCGCAAGGCCAAGATCTACATGAGCTCGGCCGACATCATGCAGCGCAACCTCGATTGGCGCGTCGAGGTAATGGTGCCGATTCTCAACACCACGGTGCACGAGCAGATCCTCGACCGCACCATGGTGGCGTATTTGAAGGACAACCAGCAGAGCTGGGAGGTGCTTCCCGACGGCAGTTCCGATAGGATCAAGCCCAAAGAGGGCGAGGAGCCCTACAATGCGCACGACTATTTCATGACGCACGCAAGCCTCTCGGGCCGCGGCACGGCGCTGAATCGCGATAACGAAGAGAGAAGCCAGTGAACCAATACTGGGGTGTCGATGCCGACCCCACCGCGCAGGGCCGCCTCAAGGGCGCACGTCCTGTTGCCGTGCTTGATATCGGCTCGAACTCGGTGCGTCTCGTGGTCTACGAGCGCCATGCCCGCTCGCTGACCCCGCTCTACAACGAGAAGACCGCCTGTGCGCTTGGCCGTGGCTTGGCGCAGACCGGCAAGATTGCCTACGAGAACATCGACCGGGCGCTGACGGCGATCCAGCGCTTCGCGCTGGTGTCGCGGCTGATGCGGGTGGGGACGATGCACATCCTCGCCACGTCGGCCGTGCGCGAAGCGTCCAACTCCAAGGCGTTCGTCGACGCGGTCGAGGAGATCATGGGCGCCAAGGTGACGGTGCTCTCGGGCTCCGAGGAGGCGCACTTCGCCGCGCTCGGCGCGATTTCGGGCATGCCCGGGTTCGTCGGCGTGGTCGGCGACCTCGGCGGCGGCAGCCTGGAACTGTCCTCGATCGCCGATGGGGCGGATTCGACCGGCGAGACGCATGAGCTTGGCGTCATCCGGCTGCAGGACGATTCAGAGATTTCACCTTCCAAGGCGCAGGCGATCGCCAACAAGCGGCTGAAGAAATCCAGGCTGATGGACGGCCAGGGCGGCAGCTTCTGCGCCATTGGCGGTACCTGGCGGTCGCTCGCCAAGGTGCACCAGGTGCTGCGCGAGTACCCACTGCACATGGTGCAGCACTACAACGTCAAAGCCAGCGACATGCTGAAGCTGTGCGAGGACATTGTGGCGGCGACGGCGGCGAACAAGCCCTACACCGGCTCGGAACATGTGAGTTCGGGCCGGCGGGATCTCGTGCCCTACGGCGCGGCGGTGATGATCGAGGTGCTGAAGGCCGGCAAGTTCGACAACGTGGTGTTCTCGGCCCTCGGGGTGCGTGAGGGCTATCTGTACGGCCTGCTCGACGATGCCGAGCGAGCCGTGGATCCGCTGATGCAGACGGCAGAGCAGATGAGCGTGCTGCGTTCGCGCTCGCCAGCACATGCCGAGGACCTGATAGATTTCAGCGCCGGGTTCCTGACGACGCTCGGGATCACCGAGACTGCCGAGGAACTGCGCCTGCGCAAGGTTGCCTGCTACCTCGCCGATATCGGCTGGCGCGGGCACCCGGACTATCGCGGCGAGCAGGCGGTCGACATGGTCGCGTACGGCTCCGCGACCGGCGTCGACCATCCCGGCCGGGCGTTCCTCGCCGAGGTGCTGGCGGTCCGCTACATGGGGCTGAAGCAGAAATCGATGAGCCAGAGCCTCTTGGCGCTGTCCGGCTCGGCGATGAGCGCTCGGGCGCGCCTGCTGGGAGCAGCGTTCCGTGTCGCCTACCCAATGTCCGCGGCGATGCCCGGCGTGCTGCCCCGGGTCAGCTTCTCGGTCGACAAGGGCATCCTGAAGCTGCATTTGCCGACGGACCTGGCATTCCTCGACGGCGAGCACCTGCGCGGGCGGCTGGATCAACTGGCCGGGGTGGTGGGCATCAAGCTTACGGATGTGGTGGCGGGGTAGGGCCTAACCCGGCGAGCATTGCGTCGATCGCTCGCTCTAAAGGGTCGAGGTCGTCAACGTAGACAGACCACAGCCCCTGCACGTCGACTCGGTGGTAGGCGTGGCGAAGGACGTTGCCCAGGTCGCCGACCTGTCTCCACGGAATCTCTGGACCGTGTTTGGCCTTCCACTCTTCTGGGACGTGCCGAGATGCTTCGCTTATTATCTCAAGGAAGCGCTCGAAGGCCGCACGAGTGACAACGTCCTCGTACATTTCGTCGAAGGTCTTGTCTTTGAGAAGTTGCCGAATGTTGACGATGCTGTCCTTGATGTCTCGGAGTCGAAAGGTCGCGCGGTCGGTGCTCAAAAGATTAGCACCTGATCACGATCGACCGTCGATCGGAATGCAGCGTCAAGGCTGCGACGCGTGAAAATGTTGGCATCAAGTCCGACTCTGTCCTCCACCGTATGGACGACACCCACAAGGTCGATCAGAGAGAATTTCCGGGCCGAGTCGATGTCGACTACCAGATCAACGTCGCTATCAGGGCGATTGTCGCGTCTAGCGCGCGACCCAAAAAGCGCCACGCGGGTAATGCCTTGGCGTTCTAGGTCTGGCCGTAGACTACGGAGTTCTGCGATGAGTTCCTCGCGGGCGATATCGCGCATGACAACCTCTCGTCTGAAATGTAGACGCTCGACCCATGCTTTGCCAATGGCGGAGCCCTACTCCTCGTCGTCGTCCAGGATTTCGATTTCGATTACGCCCTTCTTGCCCGCCGCGAGGCCGAGCTTGCCGTGCTTGATGGCGAGGGCCTTGTCGCCGAACAGCTTGCGGCGCCAGCCTTTGAGGGCGGCGATGTCGGCGTCGTCGTCGAGGACCAGGGCGTCGATGTCGTCGGAGGTGGCGATGATGCGGGAGGCGACGCCATTGTCTTCGGCGACCGACTTCAAGAGCACGCGCAGCAGATCGCCGACGGCGCCCTTGGGGGACGGGCCGCGATAGCGGTCCGGCAGCTTGGGGAGATCGTTCTTGCCCAGCTCTTCGACGTCCCTGAGGATCGCGACGATCTCCGCGGCGCCGGAGGAGCGGCCGTACCCGCGCTGCACGGCCCGCAGCTTGTCGAAGCTCTCGGGATTGAGCGGACGCTGCATGGCCAGTTCGATCAGCGCGTCGTCCTTTAGGATGCGGCTGCGCGGCTGGTCGGTGTCCTGGGCGCGCTGTTCGCGCCAGGCGGCGAGTGCCTTGAGCGCGGCGACATCGCGCGGTTTGGTGAGGCGAGCCTTGAGGCGTTCCCAGGCGTGCTCGGGCTGCACCACGTAGGTGTGGATGGACTCGAGCACGGCCAGCTCGTCGTCGACCCAGTCCCAGCGGCCGGTGTCGTCGACCTGCTTCACCAGCGCCGCGTAGACGTCGCGGAGATGCGTGACGTCGGCGAGGGCATAGACCTTCTGCTTTTCGCTGAGCGGGCGGGCCGACCAGTCGGTGAAGCGGGAGGACTTGTCGAGTTCGACCTGGGTGATCGAGCGCACCAGGTTGTCGTAGGAGACGCTGTCGCCGAAGCCGCAAACGCTGGCGGCGACCTGGGTGTCAAAGATGTTGACCGGCACCTTGCCGGTCAGCTTGACGAAGATCTCGATATCCTGCCGCGCAGCGTGGAAGACTTTCCGCACCTTCTCGTTGGCGAGCAGTTCGAAGAACGGCGACAGGTCGAGGCCGGGCGCCAGCGGATCGATCAGCACCGCTTCGTCGGTGGTCGCCACCTGCAGCAGGCAGAGCTTCGGCCAGTACGTCGTTTCGCGCAGGAACTCGGTGTCGACCGTCACGAAATCATAACCGGCGGCGCGCTTACAAAAAGCGGCGAGCACATCGGTCGAAACTATCAGCTCCATCAACAGTCTTTCAGTTCAGCAGTCGTTCATTTTGCATAACAGGCGAATCCCCCGGCTGTCAGCAGCTAAACGGGGCCGCGGCGTGGCGAGGTCTTCCGGGAGGCTCGAAAACTTGACAAAGCAGGCCTTGCATGCGCTTGTCCGCGCCGGATTCCGCCTGCTTTAGAGACATGGAAAAATGGCCGAGATGCACCGCTACCGCACCCACACCTGCGCCGCTCTGACTGCGGGCGATGTGGGCAATAATGTGCGGCTCTCGGGCTGGGTGCACCGCATCCGCGACCATGGCGGGCTGCTGTTCCTCGACCTGCGCGACCACTATGGGGTGACCCAGTGCGTCGTCGATCCGGATTCGCCCGCCTTCGAGGCGGCGAGCCACCTCCGCGCCGAATTCGTCGTCCGCATTGACGGCAACGTCAAGGCGCGGACGCCGGAGACGGTGAACCCGAACCTGCCGACCGGCGCGGTGGAAGTGTTCATCCGCGAACTCGAAGTGCTGGGCGCGGCGACCGACCTGCCGCTGCCGGTGTTCGGCGAGCCCGACTATCCGGAGGATATCCGGCTGCGCTATCGCTTCCTCGACCTGCGCCGCGAGAAATTGCACGCCAACATCAT
>JBKJMF010000056.1:0-2611 GCA_046596525.1 Devosia sp.
CTCCGGCGTGGCCGCCGCGACGCAGTTCCCGCCCTGTTCGGCCCGACCACCGTCCCACGTCGTAATCACCCCACCGGCATTGTGGATCAGCGGGATCAGCGGGCAGATGTCGACATCTTTCAGCGCCGCCTCGACCACCAGGTCGATGTGTCCGGCGGCCAGCAGCGCGTAGCCGTAGCAATCTAGCCCATAGCGGGTGGTGAGCACGGACTTGCGGATGCGGTCCCACGGCTCGGCCACGCCTTTTCGCTCGAACAGGTCGGGCGAGGTGGTGGTCATCTTGGCCTTGGCCAACTCGGTGACCTTGGAGGTCGCGAGCGGCCGCCGGTCGGTGCCGCGGAAATAGTCGGCCTCGCCAGGCAGGCTAAGGAAGATCTCGCCGGTGAACGGCTGCGCCATCAGCCCGGCCACGGCCTTGCCGTCGATGGTCAGCCCGACCAGCGTTCCCCACACCGGCACGCCGGTGATGAAGGCGCGGGTGCCGTCGATCGGGTCGATGATCCAGGCGAAACGCCCGGCGCTCGGCTTGTCGTCCCATTCCTCGCCGATGATGGCGTGGTCGGGAAAGCGGGCACCGATCAGGTCGCGGATGGCGGTTTCGGCCTGTCGATCGGCCTCGGTCACCGGGTCGAACCCCTGCGCTTCCTTGTTGTCGACGGCCAGCGCCGAGCGGAAGCGGGGCAGGGTGACCGCGGCGGCGATCTCGGCGGCATCGAGCAGGGTGCGGCGCACCAGGTCGGCGGTGAGGCCGCCCAAATCGGCGCCGGCAAGAGGTGTATCGTTCATATCAGCTTTCCCGGCGCGATTTTATGAGATGTTCCAGTGATCTAGCGGCTGCCTTCAGCACAGTTCCGCGAATATCCTGTGACGGTCATGATTCATTTTTGCAACAACAACTGAAGTTTATCTGTTGAAGACTTCCGGCCACCTTGTGAAGGGGGGCAAATCAGTTCACGCCGGTAGTTGCATGATGGATGGGCGGCTCTAGCGCCTCTTGCCTCGACTTAGGCAACGCACTCTGGCTGCCGATCGTTTCCTCCCTTGACTGGGCCGCTCCGGCGGCCCTTTTTCTTGTACATGCGATCCCGATTGCAACCACAAGCTCGATGTCATCCCTGCGAAAGCAGGGACCCATTTCGCCGCCAGCGCCAGCCGACAGTTGGGTCCCTGCTTTCGCAGGGATGACATCCAGTGTGAGCAGCAAGTGCGAGTTATTGCGGGCGCCCCTCACTCCGCCGCGTATTTCTCCGGCACCGCCGTCGGTGGCGACAGCACCCCGAAATCGAGCCCGGTCAGCGTCGCTACCAGCCGGTCGACGAGCTGGCGGATCGCCCCGAACCCCTCATTCTTCTCGAGTGTCACCTCATTCATATAGAGGTGCCGGCTGAGCTCGATCTGCAGCGCATGCACGCCATGCTGCGGCCGGCCATAGGTCCGGGTGCAGAAGCCACCGGCATAGGGGCGGTTGCGCGCCACCCGCAGGCCGGCGCCGGCGAACACCATTTCGGCGAGGTCCGCGAGAATCGGCGCGCAGGTGGTGCCGTAGCGATCGCCCAGCACCACGTCGGGCCCCAGCCGGTCGCCCGAGCGGGACAGCCGCGGCATCGAGTGGCAATCGATCAGCACGGCGACGCCAAAACTGCCATAGGCCTCGGTCAACAGCCGCTGCATCGTGGCGTGATACGGCTGGTAGATCCCCTCGATCCGCATGCGGGCGTCATCGAGCGTCAGCCGCTCTCTATATATAGGCTTGTTCTCGGCCACCACGCGGGCAAGCGTCCCAAGCCCAGCGGCGACGCGCGGGCTGGTGGTATTGAAGCGCTCCGACAACGGCTCGACGAACATCGTCGGGTCGAGTTCCCAGGGCTCCCGGTTCACATCGAGATAGGCCCGCGGAAAGTGCGCCCGGATCAGCGGCGCGCCGAGATGCGGCGCGCGCGCGAACAACTCATCGACGAACGCGTCCTCGGACTGGCGGATCGACAGATGGTCGAGGCGGGTCATCCGGAGGAAGCGCTCCGGGTAGTCGCGGCCGGAATGAGCGGAATTGAACACCAGTGGCGCCATCACCCGGCGTGGCCGGATGGTTTCGAATGCTGGCCTGTCCCAATAGTCGGACTGCACCGGGTCTCCTTCAGCGCCGAAGCGCTGTCTTACCTGCACAATCTGCCGCGCTCGCCGCCGAATGTCCATAAGGCCGAAAGGGTCATGTTCACACTTGTCCGCTATGGGTTACCGATAGTGAAAACTTGCATTAAACATAACTGACTAGAGTCCCGCGGCAGGACGCCGTCTGATAGGGACGCCCAAGAGGACACGATGAAGCGCATTCTGCTCGCCGAAGACGATAACGACATGCGCCAGTTCCTCACCCGGGCACTGAAGGCCGCCGGATACGAGGTGGTCTCGTTCGACAACGGCAGGTCGGCCTACGAGCGGCTGCGTGAGGAACCGTTCTCGCTGCTGCTCAGCGATATCGTGATGCCCGAGATGGACGGGATCGAGCTGGCGCGTCGCGCCACCGAGCTCGATCCGGATCTCAAGGTGATGTTCATCACCGGCTTCGCCGCCGTGGCGCTCAACCCCGACTCGGAAGCCCCCAAGGATGCAT
>JBKJMF010000491.1:0-2945 GCA_046596525.1 Devosia sp.
TTGGTCTGGGTGGAGCAGGTGAAGGTGGCCTGTTTGCCGCCGCCGAAATCGAGCAGCGCGGAAGCGAGGCGATCGGTCTTCAGCGCCGGATCGCGATCGACCAGCGAGACGACGCGCTGCGGCTCGGCGCCGAGCAGGAAGCGGGCTGCGGTGATCGGGTAGCAGCCGATATCGTAGATGCCGCCACCACCGATATCGACCTGGTTGCGGACGTTGGTGGGGTCGGTGAGGTAGTAGGTGAAGGCGCCGCGGACAGCGCGCAGTTCACCGAGTTCACCGGAACGGGCGATCTCGCGGGCGCGCAGCCACTGCGGATGAAAGCGCACCATGAAGGCTTCGTAGAAGACGATGTCCTTGGGGATATGGCGGAGCTGCTCGGCCTCTTTGGCATTGAGCGCAATGGGTTTTTCGCAGAGCACGTGCTTGCCGGCTTTCGCGGCGGCGAGGGTCATCGGGACGTGCAGGTGGTTGGGCAGCGGGTTGTAAATCGCGTCGACGTTGGGATCGGCGAACAGCGCTTCGTAGCTGCCGTGGGCCTTGGCTTTGCCGGTGAGACCGAGCTCGGCGATGTACTCCTCCGCCTTGCCGATATCGCGCGAGGCGACGGCGACGACCTCGCTGAGCGGCGACTTCAGGATTGCTGGGGTGACCTTCTTCAGGCCGATATTGGCGGTGCTGAGGATGCCCCAGCGGATCTTCTTTTCTGCCATGATGTCTCTCCCTCAAGTTGGCACATTGGTAGCGGATGGACAGCGCCGCTGCCATAAGACTTCCGCAGTTTGCCGCATGGATGAACGCCTTCTGAAGGGCCGGAGCGAGTTGCTCCCCCCACCCTTGATCCCTCCCCGCGAAGGGGGAGGGAAACGACTGATGGACCGGTTGGTCCCCCAACTGCCGCCAGATTGCCTTGTCGATGAATGGATCCTGACGAAAGGGACTGCGTATGACGCTCAAGTATCTCCAGACGGTGCCGGTCCTACGGTCGTTCGACGAGGTCAAGGCGCGGGAGTTCTATGTCGGCTGGCTCGGGTTCACGGTGGACTGGGAGCACCGGTTCGAGCCGGGGATGCCGCTCTATATGCAGGTCAGCCGGGACGGGATCGTGCTGCATATTTCGGAGCACCATGGGGACGGGTCGCCGGGGGCGCGGGTGCGGGTGAACTGCACCGGGGTGGCGGCGCTGCAGGCTGAGCTGGTGGGCAAAAAGTACAAGAACAACCGGCCGGGCCTGGAGCGGCCGGACTGGGGCGGGCTCGAGTGCACGGTGGTGGATCCGGTGGGGAACCGGATCATCTTTGCGGAGGCTGATGGGGCTTAGTCGCTTGTGGGTCCGCTGGCTCCGCACCCCCTCTCTCGCTTTCTCCCCGCCAGATGCGCTGTGGCGCCGTCTTGCCTACGCCACTTGCCCGGCAGCCCACCCACTCGCCCAGGCCCACTGGAAATTGTAGCCGCCGAGCCAGCCGGTGACGTCGACGGCTTCGCCGATGAAGTAGAGGGCGGGCAGGTTCCGGGCGGCCATGGTGGTGGAGTCGAGGCCGTCGGTGTCGATGCCGCCCAGGGTGACTTCGGCGGTGCGGTAGCCTTCGGAGCCGGTGGGCTTGATGGTCCAGCGGCGAAGCGAATCCTCGATCTTCTGGAAACTCTTGTCGCTCATGTCGCCCATCATGGTGGTGATGCCGATTTCTTCGGCCAGCATCTGGGCGAGGCGCTTGGCGAGGTGGTTGCTGAGGATGGTCTGCAGCGCGAGTTTCGGGGTTTCGGCGCGGGCGCGGCGGAGGATGTCGCCGAGGTCGCCGGCCGGGAACAGGTCGATGATGATGGCATCGCCTTCGCGCCAGTAGCTCGAGACCTGGAGGATGGCCGGACCGCTCAACCCGCGATGGGTGAAGAGCATGGCTTCCTCAAAACTCTTCTTGTTGGCGGTGATGCGGGTATCGACGGCAATGCCGGAGAGCGGGGCGAGACGTTCGAGGATGCGGGGCTCGAAGGTGAGCGGCACGAGGGCGGGGCGGGTCTCGGTGACTTTCAGGCCGAACTGGGTGGCGAGCTGATAGGCGAGGCCGGTGGCGCCCATCTTGGGAATCGACTTGCCGCCGGTGGCGACGACCAGCGACTTGCCGATCAGGGTTTCCTGCGACGTCATCACGGTGAAATTGCCGTCGGCATGGCTGACGCCGTCGACCGTGGTGTCGAGCAGCAGCGTGCCCTTGGCCTTCCGCAGTTCGCTGACCAGGAGGTTGATGATCTGCTGGCTGGAGCCATCGCAGAACAGCTGGCCCAAGGTCTTTTCGTGGAACGAGATGGCGTGGGTGTCGACCAGCGCGATGAAGTGCTGGGGGGTGTAGCGCGAGAGGGCCGAGAAAGCGTAGCGCGGATTGTTGCTGATGAACCGGTCGCGGCCGGCTTTCACCGTGGCGTTGACGTTGGTGAAGTTGCAGCGGCCACCGCCGGAGATGCGGATTTTCTCGCCGGGGGACTGGGCGTGATCGAGCACCAGTACCTTGCGGCCGCGCTTGCCGGCTTCGATGCCGGCCATGAGTCCGGCGGCGCCGGCGCCGAGAATGATGGTGTCATAATGTTGCATGCGCCGCTCTTACACAGTTCATTGACTATTTGCCATTTCGGCGTAGAAAACGCGCGACCGTCAGCAAGGGAAGGGCTCAGCGCCATGGGCGTGGGCTATTCGATCAGCGAGAGCGCGATGCGCCGGACAGCGATGTCCGGGCAGATGCCTCGTTTTGCGACGACAAAAACCACCAAAACCCCCTGAGCCGATCCCCGGGCAACTCCCGCCGGGGAGCGGCCGGATGCCATGTGCCGCGGACCCAATAGGTCCAGCGCGGGGGGAATGAAGGCAAAGAGGAAGTTTCCAAATGGGTTATCGCGTCGCCGTCGTCGGGGCCACAGGCAATGTGGGCCGGGAAATGCTCAACATCCTCAGCGAG
>JBKJMF010000602.1:0-3135 GCA_046596525.1 Devosia sp.
CGCCCGGCGGCCGAAGGCAGCAGGTGGGCGATGGCTTCGGTCGAGGCGTGGGCGCGGTGCGCGGCGGAGAAGGCGTCGTTGACGAAAATGTCGCCGAGTTCGGCCATGCGGGCGGCGAGTTCGGGGTCGTTTTCTTCTTCGCCGGGATGGAAACGGGTGTTTTCGAGCACCAGGATCGAGCCCGGAGGGGCTTCGTCGATGGCCTGCTTGGCCTTGCTCACATCAATCCAGTCGGTGGCAATGAAGCCGACGGGGTGGCCGGTTTCGTCGGCTACGTATGGCACCACCATTTCGAGCGAGAACTCGGGATCGATCTTGCCCTTGGGGCGGCCGAAATGGCTGAGGATGATGGCCTTGCCGTCCATCTTGATAATTTCGCGGATGGTCGGCACCAGCCGCTCGATGCGGGTGGCGTCCGTCACCTTGCCGTCGGCGACCGGCACGTTGAGATCGGCACGCACCAGCACGCGCTTACCCGAGAGGTCATAGTCGTCGAGGGTCTTGAAGGCGGGCATGAAACGATCCGCTAAAGAGGAGGGTGCCGCTGCTATAGCAAGGATTGCGGCAAGGGCAACAGCGGAGGTCAGAGGCCGACGACGCCGGCGAGCGTGCCCGAGAGGGCGAACAGCAGCGCGCCGATGCCGATATGGCGCGCCGCGAAGTAGAGGTTGGTGTTGAAGGTGAAGCGGGCGAAGCCCTCGCTGGGCCACGCGCGCGGCCCGATGCGGCGGCGCAGCGCGCGATCGGCCAGCACCACGTAAAGCCCGAAGGCAGCAAGCGGTATCAGGAACCAGGTCGCATCGTGCCGGGCGCCCAGGGCGACGCTCCCCACGACATTGGCGACGACAAGAAGCCGTTCGATATCACGCACCGGCTGATCGCTCCGATTCAGGGATCAACTGAGCTTGCACTATAGCGCCGCGACGTAACGCTTTGGCGACCAAAAGGTTAACGGTGGATGACAAAGCGAAGCTGCCGATACTCGATGCCCATCTCCCCCTTGGCGGGGGAGAAAGCGAAAACTTGGGCTTGGCGCAGCCAAGTCCTTAGTTTTCGCAAGAGAGGGGGTGCTGGGAGGCACCGTGCCCACCACGATCCCCTCTCTTGCGATTTCTGAGGCTTAGCCAAACAGCTAAGCCCAAGAAATCGCTTTCTCTCCCGCAAGGGGAGAGATGGCCGAGGCATCGTGCCAAATCCCAAACGGCGGATAACAGTTCCCGGTCAGACCCGGCTGAACAGCGTCGGATAGTCCACCACGAAGCCGTTCTCATCCACCGTCAGCACCTGCTCGAAGCTGCCGTCGGCGGCCTGGTAGCGGTAATGGGTGGGATCGAGCCGGGTGTAGATCTGGCCGTCGCGGAACGGCTCGAGGCTGTCGAGCGGCACCCAGACCATCGCGAACTCTTTGGGCACGCCATCGGTGAAAGTCGTGCGGCGGATCGGCAGGGTGTTGGTGAAGGGGGTGCCGGACATGTCGATGTCGACGCAGCCTTCGAGGTCCGGCGCGCGCTTGCCGTTCACCTTCCAGTCGCCGAGACCGTTCGACAGCAGGCGCAGCACGCGGCCATCCTGCAGGCGGAGGGTGAGGGAGTGGAAGGTCCAGTCGGTGGCGAGCTGGATGTCGTACTGGGCGCCGTAGGCAAAGCCCTCGAACGCGCCGATCAGCACGCTGCGTACATTGATGCCGTCGCTGGTTTCCCAGACGCGGCAATGCTCGAGCCCGACCTCGACTGGTTTCCAGCGGAGGTCGAGCTCAAGTGGCATTGTCGTCACAGCGTCTTGGCGAACACGGCCGTCATGTCGGCCATGCGGTTCGAGAAGCCCCACTCGTTGTCGTACCAGGCGAGGATGTTGACGAAATTGCCGTCCATCACCTTGGTCTGGTCGAGCAGCATCGTCGCCGAGTGCGGGTCGTGGTTCATGTCGCTCGACACGTTCGGGTAGTGCGTCACGGTCATGATGCCCTTGAGCGGGCCGTTCGAAGCCGCGACCAGCGCGTCGTTGATCTCCTGCGGCGTGGTGTTGCGCTTCGAGATGAACTTCAGGTCGACCAGCGACACGTTCGGGGTCGGCACGCGGATCGAGATGCCGTCGAGCTTGCCCTTCAGTTCCGGCAGCACCAGGCCAATGGCCTTGGCGGCGCCGGTCGAGGTCGGGATCTGGCTCAGGGCGGCTGCGCGGCCGCGATAAAGATCCTTGTGCATGGTATCGAGCGTCGGCTGGTCACCGGTATAGGAGTGGATGGTGGTCATCATCCCCTTCTCGATACCGACCAGCTCGTTCATCACCTTGGCCATCGGCGCGAGGCAGTTGGTGGTGCACGAGCCGTTCGAGATGACGACGTGGTCCTTGGTCAGCAGGTGGTCGTTGATGCCGTAGACCACGGTCAGGTCGGCGCCTTCGCCCGGAGCCGAGATGATCACCTTCTTGGCGCCGGCGGTCAGGTGGGCCGAGGCTTTTTCCTTCGAGGTAAAGATGCCGGTGCACTCGAGCACGATCTCGACGCCGAGCTCCTTGTGCGGCAACTGGGCCGGATCCTTGACCGCGGTGACCTTGAACTTCTGGTTGCCGGCGGTGATCACATCGCCTTCGACCTTCACTTCATAGGGGAAGCGGCCGTGCACGCTGTCGAAGCGCAGCAGGTGGGCGTTGGTTTCAACCGGGCCCAGATCGTTGACGGCGACGACCTGGATGTCGTTGCGACCGCTTTCGACGATGGCGCGCAGGATGTTGCGACCGATGCGGCCAAAGCCATTGATTGCGACGCGTACAGCCATGATGGCTCCTTGAGGAATTCTGAGAGGAGGAGAGCGCGGTGTCTTACAACTGCGCCATGACAGCTTCAACTATCGCTTTGGACGTAATGCCAAAGTGCTCATAGAGCTGCTCGGCCGGGGCGCTGGCGCCGAACGAGTGCATGCCGATGAAGCGGCCCCTGTCGCCAAGCAGCTTCGACCAGCTCATCTCGATGCCGGCTTCGATCGCCACCTTGGCCTTGGGCTGGCCAATCACTTCGGCCCGGTAGGCTTCGGTCTGCTCGGCGAACAGTTCCATCGAGGGGACGGACACGACCTTGGCGGAAATGCCCTGGGCCTTCAGCAGTTCGAGGCTAGCGACAGCGATGGTGACTTCCGA
>JBKJMF010000106.1:0-3576 GCA_046596525.1 Devosia sp.
TCGCGGGCGATGCCGTAGACGCCGGTGGCGTCGCCGCGGTTGGGGGTGATCGAGATGTCGATCACCGCGCCGCCGAGCTTGGCGTAATCGACGTAAGGCACGCCAACAGGCGCGTCGTCCGGCAGGCGGATGATGCCGTCATGGTCGTTGCTGAGTTCGAGTTCGGCGGCCGAGCACAGCATGCCGTTCGACTTCTCGCCCCGGATGACGACGCCGGCCTTCAGCGTGAAGTCCTTGCCCGGAATGTAGGTGTCGGGGAACGCAAACACCGACTTCATGCCGGTGACGGCATTGGGCGCGCCGCAGACGACGTCGATCAACTCGCCGGTGCCGGCATCGACCTTGCAGACCTTGAGGTGGCCCGAGTTCGGATGCGGCTTGGCCTCGACCACATGCGCCACGACGAACGGCCGCAGCTTTTCCGAGGGGTCGACGATCTCTTCGACCTCGAGCCCGATCATCGTCAGCGCCTTGCCGATTTCGTCGGCCGAGGCGGTGGTGTCGAGGTGTTCCTTGAGCCAGTCGAGGGTGAATTTCATTTGTACATGCTCTCGGTCGCTTCGATGTACGGCAAGGAGCCGCTGATCTCGAAAAGTTTGCCTAGGACGTTGGCGAAGCCGCGCGCATCGTCGATGGCGCGGTGGGTGTGTTCGATGTGGCCGTACCAGGCGGGCGGCACGCGCTGCATGCCCCACTTGGTGTACTCGGCGCCGCGCAGCGAGCCTGCCATGGTGTAGAGGCAGACCCCGCCGCCGCGAAAGATTTGCCGGCTCTTGTAGGGCCCGCCGAGCACGCGCGTGCCGGCGAAGGTCGAGAGGTAGTGGTCCATCCACGACCCGTCGAAGATCATCGGCGCCGCCGCGAAGACGCGGAAGCCGGGGAGCGATTCCACCCAGTTCGCATAGCGCGGCATCACCACATCAGCGTCTTCCGGGTTCTCCGTGGCATGCTTCCAGGCCTCAGGCTGCGTCTCCCACCACGCCATGGTGTTGGGATCGGGCTTCCGATCGGCGCGCGGCGTCAGCACCGCCTGGAACTCGTCGACCACCTTGCCGGTGACGTCGCAGGCGACCGAGGCAAAGCTCAGCATCGAGGATTCGAGCGGATTGTGCCCGTCGGACTCGATGTCGGTGACAACGAAGGTGCAGAGGTCCGGCGCGCCGGGGGCGATGGGGGGCTGGAGGCTCAACGGCCGCTTCGCTTCACGTGTTCGACGAGGATGTCGTTGATGCGGCTCTGCCATCCCGGGCCGGTGGAGCGGAAATGTTCGACTACTTCGTGATCGAGCCGTAGTCCGACGCGATCCTTGATCGGCGTCTTTTGCGGCCCACGTTGGCCGCGGGCGCGTTCAAGCGCGGCTTTCAGGTCTGGGAAATCGTCGATGGGACGGGCCCGCTTGAAGTCTTCCTCGGTCCACTCCGGCGCGTCGTCGCCGACACGTTTTTCGAACTCGTCGAGCGATTCGCCGGGCCGCACGCCCTCCATCGAGCCGGGTACCCTATCGCGCCTGATATTTCTTGCGTTCGCGGTCATTGGCTTTCCTCATGGAAATGATGCGGATGCGACCCGCTCGTGGGGTCCAGCAGAAGTTGATGAGCGTGTCGTCGAGATAGGCGTAACTGGAGAAGCGAACTTCCCCGTAATCATGGCGTGTGTCCTGCTCGGAAACGAGGCTGTCCAGGTCAATGAGCGCGACGTCGGCGAAGTCCATTTCCCGGTTGTCCAGCGTCCACGTTCGTTTCTCCTCGTCCCACTCCAGTTCCATCTACCACATCTCATTTAATCGTGGCCACAATTAACTCAAGAACTCAGCCCCCCGAACAGCGTCGGCAGGTCCAGCGGGCGGAAGCCGTAGTGGTCGAGCCACCGCTTGTCGGCGTCGAAGAAGGCGCGGAGGTCGTTCATGCCGTATTTCAGCATGGCGATGCGATCGATGCCCATGCCCCAGGCGAAGCCCTGGTACACATCGGGATCGAGTCCGCAATTGCGCAAGACGTTCGGATGCACCATCCCGCAGCCGAGGATTTCCAGCCAATCCTTGCCTTCGCCGATCTTCACCTCGGCGCCCGAGCGGTCGCACTGCACATCGACTTCCATCGACGGCTCGGTGAACGGGAAGAAGCTCGGCCGGAAGCGGAGCGTGACGTTGTCGACCTCGAAGAAGGCCTTGAGGAATTCTTCCAGCACCCAGCGCAGCTGGCCGATATGGCTCGACTTGTCGATGACGAGGCCTTCGACCTGATGGAACATCGGGGTGTGGGTCTGGTCGGAGTCATGCCGGTAGGTGCGGCCGGGCATCACCACGCGGATCGGCGGGTCGATCGCCGGCGTGAGGTAGGGCGCGGCGGGCTTCTCGTTGCCCTTCATCATGGTGCGGATCTGCACCGGCGAGGTGTGGGTGCGCAGCACGCGCTTCACCCCATCCGGCGACGGCGCCATGAAGAAGGTGTCGTGCATTTCGCGCGCCGGGTGCCCCTCGGGGAAGTTGAGCGCGGTGAAATTGTACCAGTCGGTCTCGATATCGGGCCCTTCGGCGATGGAGAACCCCATGTCGGAAAAGATCGCGGTGATCTCGTCGATCACTTGGCTGACCGGATGGATGCGGCCTTCGGTGGTCGGCGCCGGGCGGACCGGCAGGGTGACATCGACGCGCTCGGCGGCGAGGCGGGCATCGAGCGCGGCTTTCGCCAGATCGGCGGCGCGGGCTTCGATCAGCGCGGTGACTTCGGTCTTCAGCCCGTTGATGGCGGCGCCGGCGGACTTGCGCTCCTCCGGCGCGATGGCGCCGAGGGTGGCGAGGAGGGCGGAGACCGAGCCCTTCTTGCCCAGCGCGCCGACGCGCACGGCTTCGATCTGGGTTTCGTCGCTGGCCGCGGCAGTGGCGGCGGCGATTTCGGCGCGGAGGGTGGCGATCTGAGCGTCGAGAGACATCGGGGAATTTCCAGGTTGAGTATCGGGGCCAAATGAAAAAGCCCCGCGCCATCCCCGGTTTCGGGGCGGCGCAAGGCTTAGCTTAGGGCCTCAGAAAAGGCGAGGGCTGGTTAGGCGCTGATACGCTCGTGGGTGGTCGCTTCGAGCGAACCGAGATACCCCAGAGCCGTCTTGGCCTGCTCAACCAGCACGGCGAACGCTGCGGGCTCGGTGATCGCGAGATCGGAGAGCACTTTGCGGTCGACGGCGATCTCAGCCTTGCTGAGGCCGTCGATAAATCGACCGTAGGTCAGCCCGTGATCGCGCACGGCGGCGTTGATGCGCTGGATCCAGAGAGCGCGGAAGTTGCGCTTCTTGTTGCGGCGATCGCGGTAGGCGTACTGGCCGGCCTTGTCGACGGCGGCCTTGGCAGTACGGATGGTGTTCTTGCGGCGACCGTAAAAACCGGAAGCGGCCTTAAGAACCTTCTTGTGGCGGGCGTGGGCGGTAACGCCTCTTTTAACGCGTGACATCTATCGGCGCTCCTTAACGGTTATACGGCATGTACCACTTGACCAGACTTTCATCGCCCTTCTTGAGGATCTTGGTTCCCCGATGCGAGCGAATATAGTCGGCGTCGTGGCTCATGAGCCGGTGCCGTTTGCC
>JBKJMF010000280.1:0-3802 GCA_046596525.1 Devosia sp.
GCGTAGATCGTGTCATAGCCGATCGTCCACAGGATGCCGCCGACGTAAAGCAGCAGCGGGGGCAGGGCGAGCGAGCCGGCCTGCGACGTCCAGCCGACCAGCGCCCCCCAGTTGAACGCGAGCCCCAGAAACACCTGCGGCCACCAGGTCACCCGCTTCATGAACGGATAGATCGCCACCGGCACTAGCGAAGCGACGCCGAGCAGCACCGTCGTGCCGTTGAACTGCAGCAGCACCACCAGCCCCACAAGCGACTGCAGCACCAGGAACAGCGCTGCCTGGCGCTTGCTCACCTGACCCGACGGGATCGGCCGCGAACGCGTCCGGGCCACCTTCATGTCGATGTCGGTATCGACGATGTCGTTGAACGTGCAGCCCGCTCCGCGCATCGCCACCGAGCCGACATAGAACAGGATCAGCGCCCACCAGTCGAACCCACGCGCCGGATCGGCCAACGCCGCCAGCGCCAGTGCAAATCCGCACGGCCAGAACAGCAGCAGCAGCGGGATCGGCCGGTCCCAGCGCGCCAGCCGTCCATACGGCTTCAGCCACTCCGGCGCGTAGCGGTCCAGCCAGTTGCCGCGACTTGCGTCCGCTACCGTACCTGCTGCTTTGTCAGGGGTTTGCATCGTCTGTCTGTTGTGCCGTAATGGCCGTCTGCCACCTCATGTCACGCGTACCACGATGCCCAGATCGCACAAGACCCTCCCACGCCTCTACATCGAGGTGCCGCTCGGCGCTGGCGCGAAGCTGGAACTCGGCCGCGAGCACACCAACTACCTGCTGACCGTGCTGCGCATGAAGCAGGCCGACGCGCTGGTGGTGTTCAACGGCAGGGACGGCGCCTGGATGGCGAAGATCGCGGACGATCACCGTAAAGGCGCCACCCTCGAACTCGTCGTCCAGACCCAGCACCAGACGCCGAAATCCGACCTCTGGTTCGGCTTTGCGCCGCTGAAGACCGGCCGCCTCGACTATCTGGTGCAGAAGGCCACCGAGATGGGCGCCGGCATCATCCAGCCGGTCATCACCCGCTTCACCCAGGTCTCGCGGCTGAAGTCCGACAAGCTCTACGCCAACGTCATCGAAGCCGCCGAGCAGTGCGAAGTCCTCAGCGTCCCGACGCTCGCCGACGAAGTCGCGCTCACCGACCTCATCGCCACCTGGCAGCACAAGCACGGCCTCCGCCGCCTCATCTTCGCCGACGAAAGCGCCCCCAACCACGCTCCGAACACCCAGTTGATGGACCTCGACGGCCTCCCCATCGGCATCCTGGTCGGCCCCGAGGGCGGCTTCTCCGACGACGAACGCCAGCTCCTCCTCGCCCAACCCTTCGTCATCCCCATCAGTCTCGGCCCGCGAATCCTCCGCGCCGACACCGCCGCCGTGGCTGCTTTGGCCGTCGTTCAATCGACCATCGGCGATTGGCGATAAAGCCCATTGCATTCGGAGTGCGGCTGGCTATTGTCCGCCGCGCCCGGCCCGGAGCCCGGCAGATCTGCCTGTTGGAGTGCCTATGTCCGGCGAAGAAGACGCACCGCTGATTGAATCGCGGGCCGACCTGCTTGAGGTCATGGCTGTGGGCGGCAAGCCCAAGTCCGAATGGCGCGTCGGCACCGAGCACGAAAAGCACGTCTACCGCAAAGCCCCGCTCCGCCCCGTCCCCTATGCCGGCGACGATGGCGTCCACGCCCTCCTCGACGGCATCGAAGCCCGCACCGGCTGGCACCCCTTCTTCGATCGCGGCAACCCTATCGGCCTGCGCAACCTCGGCGCCGTCGGCGGCATCTCGCTCGAGCCCGGCGGCCAGTTCGAACTGTCGGGCGCACCGCAGCTCACCATCCACGACGCTGCCGCCGAACTCGACGCGCATCTCGAGGATTGCCGCGTCATCGGCGGCCCGCTCAACATCCATTTCCTCAGCCTCGGCGTCACCCCGCTGTGGTCGGTCGCCGAAATCCCGGCCATGCCGAAGTCGCGCTACGGCATCATGACCAAGTACATGCAGGAGGTCGGCACCCTCGGCACCTCGATGATGTACCGCTCGGCCACCGTGCAGGCGAACCTCGATTTCTCCGACGAAGCCGACATGGTCAAAAAGCTGCGCGTCTCGGTGGCGCTGCAGCCCGTCATCACCGCCCTCTTCGCCAATTCGCCGTTCATCGACGGCAAGCCCTCGGGCTTCCTGAGCTTCCGCTCGCACATCTGGCTCAACACCGATCGCGCCCGCACCGGCATGCTGCCCTTCGCCTTCGAGCCCGGTTTCGGCTTCGATCGCTATGCCGAATACGCGCTCGACGTGCCGATGTACTTCGTCATCCGCAAGGGCGAGTACATCAACGTCGCCGGCGAGAGTTTTCGCGCTTTCATGGATGGCAAGCTGCCACAGCTTCCCGGCGAGCGCCCGACCATCAAGGATTGGGAGAACCACCTCTCGACGCTGTTCCCCGAGGTCCGCCTCAAGCAGTTCCTCGAGCAGCGCGGCGCCGACATGGGCGATCGCGGCCACGTCCTGGCCCTCGCCGCCATCTGGACCGGCCTCCTCTACGACTCGGAAGCCCTCGACGCCGCCTGGGACCTGGTGAGCGACTGGACCGACGCCGAGCGCACCAAGCTCCGCTACGAAGTCCCCCGCACCGCCATCCACACCCCGTTCCGCGGCAGCACCGTCGCCGACATCGCCCGCCTCGTCGTCGATCTCGCCGGCGACGGCCTCCGCCGCCGCAAGTATCTTGCCGCCGGCAAGGACGAAACCGTCTTCCTCGACCCGCTCAACGAGACCCTCGACCTCGGCAAGACCCAGGCCGAACGCTGGCTCGACAAGTACAACGGCGAATGGGCCGGCGACCTCACGCGGGTTTTCGACGAAGCCGAGATCTGATCCTACCCCGCGTGGCG
This sequence comes from Devosia sp., assembly GCA_046596525.1. Lineage (GTDB taxonomy): Bacteria > Pseudomonadota > Alphaproteobacteria > Rhizobiales > Devosiaceae > Devosia_A. The sequence continues at coordinate 2,899 of JBKJMF010000280.1, forward strand.
GGGGAGGGGGACCAAGCGAAGCTTGGTGGAGGGGGCGGCCATACGCACCTCTTGCCTTCTCCCCTTGAGGGAGAAGGTGCCCGAAGGGCGGATGAGGGGTATCGCGTCGCTTGCGACGCGATACCCGAGCGAAGCGAGGGGCGACCTACCTCGTCTGCGCCGCCAGCACCCGGCTGCCAACCCACGCCCCAATCACCACCAGCACCACGGCCAGTACCAGCCCGATCCACACGATCGGATCGCCGAAATTGCCGAGGAACACCGCCCGCAGCGCCTCGACGATGTGCTTGAACGGGTTGAAGTTCGCGATCATCTGCAGCCACGCCGGGGCCAGCGTCATCGGCAGCAATATCCCCGACAGCAGCAGGATCGGCAGCGCCAGCGTATTGACCATTGGCGCCAGCGCGTCCTCGCTCTTGGTCGCAATGCCGATGGCGTTCGAGATGAACGAGAACGCCGCCCCGAGCAGCGCCACCAGCACCAGCCCGATCAGCAACGCCCCAATCGGCACGCGCAGTCCCATGAAGAAGGCGGCGCTCACCAGCACGATCCCCTGCACGGTGATCACCACCACGTCGCGCAGCGTCCGCCCCGTGATGATCGCCGCCCGTGATGCGGGCGACACCAGCTGCCGGTCGATCACCCCCGAGCGCCATTCGGCGATGATCCCGAAGCCGACGAACAGCCCGCCGAAAATCCCGAGCTGCACCAGCAGCCCCGGCACGAACACCTGCCAGGCATCACCCTTAAAGCCTGAAGTCGCCGCCACCGTCTGCAGCAGCGGACCGAACAGCGTCAGATAGAGGATGGGCTGCAACAGCCCGATCACCACCCACAGCGGCTGCCGCAGCGACAGCATCATGGCGCGGGCAAAGATGATCCACGTATCGCGAATGAAGGACAT
>JBKJMF010000284.1:0-3776 GCA_046596525.1 Devosia sp.
CTCGTCCGAGTACACGTAACCGCAGCCGTACCGGTATTGCGTCGGGATCTGCCACATCCACCCCGCCTCCTGCGCCCAGGCGCGGGTGTAGTTGGCAATCTCCTCGCCCGGCTCCACTGGCAGCCAGAAGGGCAGGGCCCGGTTCACCGGCAGCTCGTGCTGGTACGAAATCCACGGCGCCTGCATCTCCCCGACGATCAGCCGCTTCCTGAATCCCGTCGCGTCGATGAAGAAATCCCCCTCGAGCCGCTGTCCATCCTCGAACACCAGCGTCGTCACATCCCCGGTCTCGCCGTTGCGCTCCACCCCGGTCAGCACGTTGTCGACGATCTCGACGCCCCGCGATTTCTCCTTGAGGAACTTCCCCACCAGCGATTGGTCGAAGTGGTAGGCCGGCAAAAACGGCCCGAGCGGCTGGAGCGATCCATCCGCCTTCAGCGCCCACGGCGCCTTCTTCTGCTTCAGCAGCGGCCCGAACAGATGCATGTCCTGTACCGGCTCGCCCACCGACACCGCATAGACATTGAGATAGTCCGACGGCGCCCCCGGCGGCGACTTCACCACCTGATGCGGATCATCGATCGGCCCATAATAGGTAAAACCCTTGCGCCGCCAATCCTCGTGCCGGATCCCCAGCTTGTAGGTCGCCTCGGTTTTGCGGAAGAACTCGAAGATATCGATGCCGAAATGCGTGAGGAACACGTGGAACGCCGCGGTCGTCGCCTCGCCCACCCCCACCGTCGGGATCTTCGAGGACTCCACCACGCTCAGCTTCGCATCGAGCTTCAGCCGCTTGATCGAGTCCTGGATGATGAAAGCCGCGATCCACCCCGCCGTGCCGCCGCCCACGATGACGAAATGCGGTTGTCCCGCCATGTTCGTAGTCCTCCCTCACCGGGAGGAAACGCGAAGCGCGCCCAAGGGGCAAGAGGGCGCGCGCCGACGAAAGTCCGGAAACTACAGTTCTCTGATCCTCCCCCGTTCACGGGGGAGGGGACCGGCGAAGCCGGTGGAGGGGGCGGCCGCAGCCGCGAAGTCATCGTGATGTGCTAGCTAGTTGTTCTCCGGCGCCGCCGTCCCTATCGTCCGCGATCGGAACGTAGATCGACGCAGCAGCCGTCAGGCCGAGAAGACAAACTCCAACCACAACCAAAACTACGATGAAGATCGTGCGTCGATGTCTGAGGTCGACGAGTGTTCGACTGCCGTACGTCATAGTCCCCTCAAGGGACATTGAATCACCTCGGCTGGCAGCCCGTCAAATCACAGTAATTTGGCGCCACACCGGCAATTTATAGCTGATACACCCGCTCGGCATTGCGCCAGAACAGCTTCTCCTGCTCGGCCTCGCTCGCCCCCGAGACGATCTCCCTCGTGGCGTTCACCCACTTGGTCAGGTCCGCGAACAGCGTCACCACCGGATGATCGCTGCCCCACACCACCCGGTCCCACCCAAACGTCTCGATGACGAATTCGACATAGGGGCGGACGGTATCCACCGTCCACGTGTCGTCGACGTTGGCGAGAATCCCGGACACCTTGCACACCACGTTGGGCAACTCCGCCACCCGCTCCAGCCGCGTCGTCCAGGCCTCCCACTCGCCATCGGCGATCTTGGGGTTCCCGCAATGGTCGAGCACGAACTGCGTCTCCGGACACGCCCGGATCAGCAATGGCGCAAGCATCAGCTCGTGCGATTTGACGCAGATGTCGAAGGTCATGCCGTAGTGTGGCAGCTGCCGCACATTGTCGACGAATGTCTGCGTCTGCGACAGCTCGGCCGGCTGCCCCTGCAGCACCCTTCGGATCCCCTTCACCTTGCCCAGCGCCTGCATCTTCTCGAGATGCGCGTCGAACCCGGAATGCTCCGGCCGCCCGCTGGCGATCGCCCCGATCACCCGGTCGAGCCCCAGCACGAATTCGGTCTCATCAGCGATCTGCGGTTCCGCGACATCCACCTCCATGTGCAACGCCGCTTCGATCCCAAGCGTCGCCGCCTCGGCCCAGTAGCTCTCGACATGCCACGGCCTGTCGATCGCTGGCGCCCCGCTCAGCCACGGATAAGAGAATTTGTCGGGATAGATCAGGTGCAGGTGCGTATCGATAATGCGCATGGGGAACGAGCCGAAAAGGTGATTGATGAGCAGAGGTTAGCACGCGGAAAGGGGAAGGGCGCTAGTACCAATGGCGGGTACTTGCCTGCAGCTCAGCGCGGCGCCGTCAGGCTGTCCTCGATCCGCTCGACCATGTCGTCGAAGCGGGCCCGCTCGTTTTCGGGATAGCTGATCTCGAACGCCGAAACCGACCTGCCGTCGCGGCTCAGCAGGAACTTCGCGTAAAAGATCGTGGGTTCTGTCTCGCCATCGAGAAAACCCGATAGCACGAACCACGACCGGCCACCTGCCCGGTAGGTGATGCGGCGCGCGGGATCGGCCGCTTCGATCAACTCCTCGAACGCCACCGCCGACAGCGCCTCCGAGTTGGTGATGCCGAATACGTCGAGTTGCGCCTCGCCCCCGGCCTCCGACAGGTGCAGCCGGTCGGCGACATTGTCATCCACCTCGAACACGCCGATGGGCAGCGAGACCGAAAAGCCAAGCTCTGGATGAACATAGCGCCTCCACTCCTGAGCCGCGGCGGGCAGCGAGCAAAGCAGCAGGGCTAACAGCGTGGCGACGCGAAACAGAAGCATCTGGTCCTCCAGGCATGCAAAACGACACAGCGCGTGCCTCGTTCCGTCCCGCGATATCAGTCGGCGACGTTCACAGCCTCACCACCTCACCCGTCCGCGCACTCTCGTCCGCCGCAATACAGATCCGCAGCGACTGCACCGCATCATTCATGTGCCGGCTCAGGTCGATGTCCTCGACGATCGCCCGATACACATAGTCCTGCTCGCGGGCACACAGCGCGTCATGGTGCGGCTCGCCCGCCATCGAGATGTATTCGTCGGCCTGGGCGAACGCCCCGTCCGCCCCCAGCGCCGCGCGGTGCACCCGGATCTGGTCAGTCCGCGTATGGGTGTCGAGATCGTCCGACTTGGCGCCCGGCTCCATCACGATCGACACCGCGCCCTTGGGCGACATCACGTCCTTGATGAAGAACGCCGTCTCCGAGACCATCGGCCCCCATGCCGCCTCGTACCAGCCGCGCGACCCGTCATCGAACAGCACCTGCAGCGCGCCGTAATTGTACATGTCCGGCGCGATCTCATCCGACAGCCGCACCCCCATGCCGCGCACTTCCACCGGCTTCGCATCGGTGATCTGGCACATCACGTCGACATAGTGCACGCCGCAATCGACGATCGGCGACGTCGTCTGCATCAGCGTCTTGTGCGTCTGCCAGTTCGCCCCGCTCGATTGCTGGTTGAGGTTCAGCCGGAACGCATAAGGCCCGCCGAGCTTCCGCGCTTCTTCGATGAAGCGGATCCAGCTCGGATGGTGCCGCAGGATATAGCCCACCACCAGCTTTCGCCCATTGGCCTTGGCCGCCGCGACCACTCTCTCGGCGTCCGCCACGGTCATCGCCAGCGGCTTTTCGACGAATACGTGCGCGCCTTGTTCCAGCGCCATCACCGCGTAGTCGGCATGCGTGTCGGTATAGGTGTTGATCGAAACGAGGTCCGGCTTCAGCCCACGCAGCGCCCCCTCAAAGTCCGGGCGTACCGTGTAGCCCGCGAGCTCCGCCTCCAGCTGCGGCGTGCGCCTGTTCACCAGCCCCACAATCTCGAACCCCGGATGCCGGTGATAGGCGAGCGCATGGCTGCGCCCCAT